>JAJAYD010000317.1 GCA_026786345.1 Chitinophagaceae bacterium | reverse complement strand
GCTTTGGCCTAATGGCGCTCCTGGTTCCGAAGGAAAAACAGGAGCTGAAAAAGTAAGAATAAATGCAACCGGTGATCACCTCATAAACAATGTTCACAACCCTTCAATCACTCCCTATATTCCCGCAAAAAATGCAAGCGGTGTAGCAATCATTATTGCTCCCGGCGGCGGGCACCAGGATCTGTGGATGGATCATGAAGGTTATAATCCTGCCCGTTGGTTTCGCAACAAAGGGATTGCTGCTTTTATTTTAAAATACAGGTTGGCCCGTGATTCAAATTCTACCTATACTATTGAAAGGGATGAGCTTGCAGACATACAAAGGGCAATAAGACTGGTACGCAGCCGTGCAAAAGAATGGCATATAGATACTGCAAAAATTGGCGTGATGGGTTTTTCTGCAGGTGGAGAACTTGCGGCTTTATCGGCCATGAGGTTTGATTATGGAAATAAAACAAGCACGGATGTAATTGAGCAGGCAAGTTCGTACCCAAACTTCCAGGCATTGATTTACCCCGGAGGAACCAACAAATTTGAAGTAGTAAAAAATGCTCCGCCCGTATTTATTGCCGGGGGATTTAAAGATGTGCCCAGGATTGCGGAAGGCATGGCAGAGGTATATCTAAAATATAAAAAAGCAGGCGTGCCGGCTGAACTTCATATTTACTCAGGTGTAGGCCATGGTTTTGGAATAAGCGAAAAAACCAAGGGCCCGGTAGCCCATTGGCCCGATAGATTTTTGGAGTGGTTGGGTGATATAGGTATGATGAAATAGAAGATTGATGATGGCTTACTTTTGACATACCGGGTCAAAAATTGTTGGTAATCAGCTATAACCTTTTGTGGTAGCGGATTTTGGGATAGTCAATTGACAGTGGTTTCAATTGACTATTTTTTTTGATGAAAAAACGACTATAGCATGCCCGGTTTGCACTACCAGAAGGGTTCAAAAATCAGGTAAGCAAAACGGCAGGCAACGTTACGTTGTGCTGATTGTTATTTGGTCCTGCCGGGTTCTCCTTCAAAGGTTTTGTGCGTTAGCCAAGGGCACCTCCAGGTATGCACCACTCCACCCAAACCGCTCAAAAACACAGTCACACCCCTAAAAGGCTTGGTTAGAATTTTTACAAGATGTTTTGATTGAAGTGAACGTTTTGTAAGGAACGCAAAGCAAGCGGTATTGCAGCAATGAAGTAGATTTGAATTGATACAATTCAGGCGTAAGCAGCAACCCTATTGGACATACCCTAATAATTTACGAGTTATATTTGCACCGTGGGACACAGACTAAAACACCTTTTACTTTTACTGACAGGTTTTTGCTACTTCTCTACCGTTTTTGAGTGGGACAGTAAAGAGTGCAAACAGAATTACGAAAAAGAAAATCATTGCTACGTTTCCAGCATCAAATCGGCTGACGATAACGTTTTTCACTTTGACACACCAACCGACTTACCAACAACTTACATAGACTTTACTCTTCGTTGCGACCTTGCAACAAAATCAGTTCAATCACTTTTCGGTACAGACGACATTCCACCCGACAAAATTTTCCTTCGGCATCGGGCTTTATTGATTTAGAATTTTGACTTCTCACAATTTGCGTTCAACCTTACAAACAGGCTGAACAGTTTTTACATTTCCCAAAGTCAGAATTTTAAAATCGATAATGAAAAATATCATCATCATTTTAGCCTTGTTAATTTCAGGCAACAGTTTTGCACAGAACACAATAAAATTTATTGTAAGCAGCGAAAAAACAAAAGAAAATTTAGCACGTGCTTCTGCATTTATCAAACTATTAAACAAAGGTGAAACAGCCAACGATAAAGGCGAAATCGTTTTTACTAATATCCCCAATGGCGAATATGAATTTGAATTCAGCTATTCGGGGTACGACAAAAAAATAAAAGTCCTGAAACTCCCATTGGCTAATCCCAACGAAATTATTGACATAGAACTTGAACCCAAAAGCAACGAGTTAGACCAGGTAATTGTTACTTCTACCACCAGAAGCAGCAGGACAATTAAAAATATTCCTACAAGAATTGAAGTTATAACAGGCGATGAGTTGGACGAAAAAGGAACGATGAAACCAGGCGATATAAAAATGTTACTCAATGAAAGTACAGGCATTGCAACACAACAAACCTCTGCAATAAGCGGCACTGCAAACATACGCATACAAGGACTTGACGGACGGTACACACAAATCTTAAAAGACGGAATGCCTTTGTATAGCGGTTTTAGTGGCGGACTTTCCATTATGCAAATTGCGCCGCTTGACCTAAAACAAGTTGAGTTTATTAAAGGTTCGGCTTCTACTTTATACGGTGGCGGAGCTATTGCAGGGCTTGTAAATTTAATTTCAAAAACACCCAAAGAAAAAAGAGACCTTACTTTTTTATTGAACGGTACAACTGCAAAAGGTTTTGACGCAAGTACATTCTACTCTCAAAAGTTTAAAAAAGTCGGAACAACTATTTTTGCATCTTACAATTATAACGGAGCTTACGACCCGGCAAATATTGGACTTACTGCAATTCCTAAAACAAATCGTTTTACCATTAATCCAAAAATATTTTTCTACCCCAACGAAAAAACAACGGGCTATTTTGGTATAAACATTACAACAGAAAATCGCTTTGGTGGCGACTTGAAAGTATTGGAAGGCAACGCAGATAATACACATCTATTCTTTGAAAAAAATATATCGTTGCGTACTTCTACACAGCTAAATGTTGAGCATAAATTGACAGACAAAAGCAAAATCCAATTTAAAAATTCAGTTGGCTTCTTTGATAGAAAATTGGCACAACCAACAATTAATTTCAACGGACAACAAGTTTCCTCATTTACAGAAATCAATTATTCAAACACAAAAGAAAAAAGTGAATGGGTTACAGGCGTGAACTTATGGACAGACAATTTTAAGACCATCAATAATTCAAACCTGCCTGCCGGACAGGCAGGTTTCAAATACAACCTTACAACTGTTGGAGCATTTGCACAAAATATTTTTAAAGCCAGCGAATGGCTTACGTTGGAAAGTGGTTTGCGTTTAGATTACAGCACGCCAACTACCAACGATAATTTAAAGTTGTACATCTTGCCAAGAGTAAATGCCTTGTTCAAAATCAACGAACACTTTACAAGTCGCATTGGTGGGGGTTTGGGCTACAAAATGCCCTCGCCATTTAGCGAAGAAGCCGAAGCAAAAGGTTATCAAAATATTCAACCAATAGATTTTAAAAATACAGTAGCCGAAAAAAGTTACGGGTTAAATGGCGACATTAATTTTAAAACAAATTTTGACGAAGTTTCTTTAAGCATCAATCAATTATTTTTCTATACTTATTTAAACAAACCTTTGATTTTACAAGGCAACAGTTTTGTAAATGCTAACGGAAATATTGACACCAAAGGAGCAGAAACAAATGTCAAAATTGGCTTTGAGGATTTTAAGTTGTTCGTTGGTTACACTTTTACAGACACCAAACAACATTTTAACAGCATTAATAATTGGCAACCATTGACAGCCAAACACCGACTAAATTCAGTTTTGACTTACGAAAAAGAAAATAATTTTCGTACAGGAATTGAAGGACTTTATGTAAGTGAGCAGCGACTTTCAAACGGTTCGACAGGACAAGGTTATGTAATATTGGGTTTCCTTTTTGAAAAAATGTGGAAGCATTTTAATGTTTACATCAATGCTGAAAACTTTACAGACCGCAGACAAACAAGGTGGGACAATATTTATACAGGTACAATTACTAACCCAACATTTCGTGACATTTATGCACCGACAGACGGAATTGTAATAAATGCAGGGCTGAAAATAAAACTGTGATAGTAAGTAATCGGTCGTTCCGGGGACTATTTTAAAGGTTTTGTGCGGTAAGGTATATTTATAAAGTCGCGGTTGCTTTTTCCCGTGAGCAATACCAGCCCAGGATACTACCCCAAATCACCATATTAAAAATAAGAGGCATTACAAGTCCCATTATATCAAATCCATTGAAAAGAGGTTTCCCTACCATGGCGTTTACAACCACCCATAACCATAGCGTAGGTAAAATGCCAAACAAAAGACCTTTCAACAGCGTGGGATTTTTAACGAGTAAGGCAAATATTATCCCCCAAATGCCTCCACCTAAAATAACAAATAGCAAACCTGCAATCAATGGGTCTGAAGCACCGTTGCTATGTGTCATGCCACGGTACATACCTATAAATCCAGGTTCTCCCATTCCTGCTGCCTTCATTATATACATGATGGTAAGTAAAACGATTGCGCCAATACATCCTCCGATGAATCCTGTTTTGATAGAAGCTTTCATTTATTAATTATTTAGTCTGATTAATATAGTCCTTCTTTATTGTTGTAAAAATCTTGCCCGAGGTATGGGTGCGCCTTAAATGGCAGTAAATGAAAACGCTTTATTCATCCCATAAGAAAAAACGCCTTAAATTATATTGGTACAAGGGCTACCGTGTGCACACTTCTAACTAATGTAAAAAAAGGTAACCACAGAGGACACAAAGAAAAAGCGCAGAGAAAAGTCAGCGTTACATCTTTGTGTCCTCTGTGAAAGCCTCCTGTTTTTCTCTGTGGTTAATATCTCTTTTCCAAAATCCAATGTAGAGATGGAAATAAAAAAATGTGTACACACGGAAGGTACAAGGGAGTCCTTCAGCAAGCTCAGGGTAAACTAAGGCAACGATGACTTAATGTAAAACCCGGCTGGCTCAATAATAACAGGTATGATAATTTTGGTTGTACCCATATCTATTTAAATGAATCAATAAAATGAAACAAAATAATTCTGACATAATCATAATAGGTGCCGGTTCAGGAGGTTTAAGCGTAGGATTATTTCTGGCAAAAGTGGGTATGAACGTAACCATGATTGTGAAGAGCGATAGAGACGTTGGCGGCGAATGTTTAAATGACGGTTGTGTGCCAAGCAAAGCCCTGATACATGTTGCACGACAGGTGCAGGCAGCACGGGAAGCTCAAGCCTATGGCATTACATTAACCGGTGAAATAGATATTCAAAAAGCCATTGGGTATGTTCATGCCCAGCAGGAAATTATACGAAAGCACGAAAATGCTGCCTGGTTAAAAGCGCAGGGAATAAATGTAGTGTTAGGCGAAGCAAGCTTTGCAGGAAAACATGAAATTTCTGTTAATGGCGAAAACTATTCGGCAAAAAAAATTGTTTTGGCAACGGGTTCCAAACCACGTAAGCTGAAAATAGAAGGGGTAGAACAAGTAAAGTATTTTGATAACGAGAATGTTTTTCACATCAACCAACTTCCTAAACGGTTATTGGTTATTGGTGGCGGACCTATAGGAATTGAAATGGCACAGGCAATGCAAAGGCTTGGCAGCGAGGTAACCGTTGTGCAAAAAGGAAGTGGAATATTGGCTCATGATGATGAAACGCTTACAAACATTTTAATAAATCGCTTGCAGGATGAAGGTGTCACATTTCATTTTGATACAAGCCTCCAAAAATTTTCTTCACCAAACGATGCCTTATTGAAGAAAAAAAACGGGGCGGAATTCACGCCTTCTTTTGATGCAGTATTTGTGGGGATCGGGAGAGAATTCATATTGGAGCCTCTACAACTGGAAAAGGCTGCTATTGAGGTAAAGGATCATAAAATCGTAGTGGATGATCAGCTTCGCACCACGAATAAAGATGTTTTAGTTTGTGGCGATGTTGCCGGTGATCTTCAATTTTCTCATGCCGCTGAATTTGACGGACGAATTATTTTAAACAACCTGTTCTCCCCTCTCAACAAAAAGCTGAACAAGGACCATATGTCGTGGGTTACGTTTACTGATCCGGAAATAGCCACCTTTGGTTTGAATGAAAAACAATTAAAGGAACGG
>JAJAYD010000316.1 GCA_026786345.1 Chitinophagaceae bacterium | reverse complement strand
CGCAACGAGGTGTTTGTAGTTGAGCAAAATTGCGTGTTCCAGGATGCAGATAACATGGACCCGTATTGTTATCATTTTATGGGTTGGATAGGAAACGAGCTGGCTGCTTACACAAGGCTGGTACCTAAAGGTGTGGCGTACGATTATCCCTCTATTGGCAGGGTGGTTACCTCGCCAAAGGTTAGAGGCCGCTCCATTGGTAAAGAATTGATGCAACAATCTATTGCTAAATGCTATGAGCTATTTGGTATGCAAACTATTAAGATCGGAGCTCAGTTATACCTCAAAAAGTTTTACGAGCGCCTTGGGTTTGTGCAGTCTGGTGAGGTGTATGATGAAGATGGAATAGACCATATTCATATGCTGAGAAATGCAATTGCGGATAATTTACCGTAGTCTTTAAGACTACGGTAAATTCCAGCTGCCGCAGACTACGGTAAATTTTTTAAAATCAAGCTAAAGGACTTGCATGCATTTTAATAAATGCATCTGGGCCACCAAACCAACTTAACACTTTGTCTTTACAAATTCTTGTCTTGGGATTGTTTTGAGCTATTGAATTGTAGCTCGAAAACTTCCATTCAGATGGATGATTGCAAAGACCAGCTTGTACTGGGTTGTTATGAATATAGAGGATCATGGTTGTGCAGTATTCATCAGAGTTAATTTCTTTTCGTTTGTATTTCTGTTGCAATAATGCCCCACAGCGGTTTTCTTGTTTATTAATTGCTTTGGAATAGGAAATAAAAAAGTCTCTGAACGATTTTTGTAACTTAGTCAATTTGCTAGGTTCATTGAAGGAAATCACCTCATTTATTCTTATCAGCAAATGAAAATGGTTTGGTAAAAGACAATAAGAATATACTTCCAAAAGATTACCTAAGTACTTTGAAAACTGCTGTAGAAAAAAATAGTAATTAGCCTCAGTGAAAAAAATCTTACCCTTGTTAATGCCCCTGTTATAAATATGATACATTTTTCCAGCTTCCATTATAACAAAGTAGGAGATGTATGTTGAAAAAACAATAGGAGTGGATTGAAAGATGTTGTTATCAGTGCTGGGTTTTTATTGTTTAAACTGGAAGGTCTATTGGAAAGATTTAATCCCGAGCCCTAAAGCATCTGTTTTTTATACAGGTAATTTATGGTAGTCTTTGAGACTACCGTAAAATTTTCCACAGCATAAAAATTTTTTGGATTGAATGATTTCTATATAAATTACTCTAAAATTCCCCAAGCGTGTAATTGACCGTAGTCTTTAAGACTACGGTCAATTTGAAATTTTAAAATATGGACGATACGCCACAACATATTAAAGACCTTCAACTCAAGATATGGTTGGATAAACCACCCATGGAAAGGCTGCGTCAATTTTTGGTGGACAATGAAGCCTTATACCTTTTTTGGAAAGCAAATAAACCCGATGAGGTTTGGCCTGGTGAAAAACCTGATGGAAAGGATTTGGTTTAGCAGCCATAGATGTGTACTCAGGGTAGTTTACGGTATTTTATAAGACTGCCGTAAAATAATAACCGGGTTGATTGTACTTAATTTCAGAACTCCTTGCGTACTAATTAGCAATTTGATTCTATTCGCAAACTAAAAGTGCCGCTGTTTATTCTACAGCACACGAGTGCGACGCAACAAAAGCCTTATTAGCACTCAATTCTCTGGCTCAAAAAAATAAAAAAAACCTGCACTTTAATCTGCGGGAAGTAAGGAGTTCTTAATTTAAAAAAAATTATTTCAACTCCAACGCCAGGTATTTACCGGTGTGACTTTCTTTAACCTTGACCAGCTTCTCGGGTGTGCCTTCAAACAAAATTCTGCCTCCACCATCACCACCTTCAGGGCCAAGATCTATGATGTGATCGGCGACCTTTATAACATCCAGGTTATGCTCAATTACTAAAACAGAATTACCCCGGTCTACCAGCTTGTTTAAAACATCCAGCAGGTGCTGTATATCCTGGAAATGCAAACCCGTAGTAGGTTCATCCAAAATATAAAATGTTTTGCCGGTATCTTTCTTTCCCAGTTCAGTTGCCAGTTTAACGCGTTGTGCTTCTCCCCCACTTAGGGTTACGGCCGATTGGCCAAGAGTTATGTAACCTAATCCAACCTCCTGCAAAACTTTTATTTTACGGTATAAGTAATGTATGTTTTGAAAGAAATCTACCGCCTCATCAACAGTCATTTCCAATATATCGCTAATCGATTTTCCCTTGTAACGTATCTCCAGTGTTTCGCGGTTATAACGTTTGCCATTGCACTTTTCGCAAGGCACGTATACGTCGGGTAAAAAATTCATTTCAATTACACGCATACCGCCGCCTTCACAAACAGCGCACCTGCCGCCTTTTACATTAAACGAAAAACGGCCTGCTGCATAACCTCTTATTTTAGCTTCGGGTATGGCTGCAAACAAAGTTCTTATCTCGGTAAAAAAACCACAATAGGTGGCAGGGTTACTGCGTGGCGTTCTTCCTATGGGGCTCTGGTCTATTTCAATCACCTTATCAATTGCCTCAAGCCCGGTAATGCTTTTATATTCCATTGGTACCATCTTACTATCGTAGGCATGCTTCGATAAAATAGGGTACAATGTTTCAGTAATTAATGTGCTTTTGCCACTGCCACTTACCCCGGTTACGCATATAAATTTTCCGAGGGGAAATTTCACATTAACACCCTTAAGGTTATTACCCTTAACGCCTTTTAACTCCAGCAACTTTCCATTTCCGGCTCTTCGGGTGGCAGGTACCTCAATACTTTTTTCGCCACTTAAATAGGCCGATGTGGGTGAGTGAGAATCGAGTACGTGCTGAGGGGTGCCCTGGGCAACCACCTGTCCGCCATGCTTACCGGCCTTTGGTCCAATATCAATTAAATGGTCGGAGGCCATCATGATATCCTTATCGTGTTCCACTACCAAAACACTGTTGCCTATATCGCGTAAATT
>JAJAYD010000315.1 GCA_026786345.1 Chitinophagaceae bacterium | reverse complement strand
GCAGGGAACGTTGTTTTGTCGTAAAAAGCAAGCCCTAAGGAGGCGGTATGTGCGCCAAGCGACACATCGGGTACGATGGCCTTTGCAACAAGGTCGGGGCGCTGGTGTTCTTTCATACGCGGGTCTTCGTGCTTCCCGAAATACGAGTAAGGCCAGCCATAAAAGCCGCCTTGTTGCACGCCGGTAAGATAATCAGGCACCAATTCATCACCCAGTTCGTCCCGCTCATTTACGGCTGCCCACAAGGTGGCTGTGCCCGGTGCCCATGCCATACCCACCGGGTTGCGAAGGCCGCTGGCATACACCTTTTCCCCCGAGCCATCAGGATTGATCTCTAAAATATTGGCCCGCCGCACCTCGTTCTCCATTCCATTTTCACCCACATTACTGCCCGAACCAACAGAAATATAAATTTTTGTTCCTTCCCTGTTGGGCACAATGTTTCTGGTCCAGTGATTGTTGTAGCCTCCTGCGGGCAGGTCAACGATCTTCTCAGCTTTACCGCTCACTTTTGTGTCACCCATCTTATATGGATAACGGCTTAAACCATCAGTATTTGCAACAAAAAAATAGCCATTCAGCACCAGCATACCCAGGGGTCGGTCCATGCCTTCTAAAAACACCGAACGTGTTTCATAAACACCATCTTTATTGGCATCTCTGAAAAGGGTTATGCGATTGGCGCTTTTGCCATAGTGCTGGGTTTTTATTCGTGGATGAATACCAGCGCCTAATCGTTTTAGCCACGATAAGGTAGTATTCGACTCTGCCACGAAAACATCGCCGTTAGCCGCCTGGTATATCCACCGCGGGTTCTGTAGCCCATCCGCAAAGCGTGTTACGTTAAAGCCCATTGGCGCTACTGGTGTTTTACCCTGCTCCCACCCAACAACCTTACTATACCGGGACACAGACTTACTTTCGAAAGGCACAGGAAGATTTTCTTTGCTGTAGCTGGAACCCGGAGAAGCCGTTTGCGAGCTCGTTGAACATGAGGCGATGGATGCCAAAATAATGCAAACCCACAATGATTTAATAGCGCTATATAAGTATTTCACGAGGCTAAAATTACTGTAAATGGCCGTGTAACGTTACGGCTATGCGGTATTGGGTGCATTTTCAATTTTTGCTTTTTGGGGGACGGGCATTAGTTCCTTAATTAGGCCCCGGTTGTGTCATATTAATTCCGGTTTATCGGAACTCACTTGTACTGTATCTTTTCATGCGTCAGTCCCGACTTTTCGGGGACGGCTTTCCCTTTTCTGCTTTCCATTTATACATCATGTACCTACTGCGACAATTATATATACACCATCTTCAAATAATTTATTTGCAACGGTTTGTGTCTATTGCATTTGTGGCCTCTTTAGCAGGGGGAATTTGGGATGGACCCCTTTTAACCTTAGTAGAAAAATATTTAATCGACCACTCCAACCTTATTACCTTATTCACCCTGATTGTATTATTTTTAATTAATTGAATAAGGTAATAAGGTTAAATAAATATTCTTAATTCTTTTCTACTAAGGTTTGTTCAAAGACACTTTTTTATCCATTTGAGCAGTATGCATAAGGCATTATCTATACACCATCTTCAACTGATTTATTTGCAATGGTTTGTGTATACTGCTTTGTTGCGACGAAGAAGCAGGGGGAATTTGAAGTGCACCCGCTGTATTAGAAACCAGAGTACTACAAAAGCTCACCCGCAACAATTAAGATCCGGGCTGTGATCTTTCCTTTTCCTGATACTTCTTTGTGCCCCTTGGGGTGAATATCCGTTAGCATGGATTTACTTTCCTTTCATTAAGGAAAAGAAAGCAACAGACGCTTAACCAGATGCTTAAACTCTAACATCACAACAACAGATTACTTCCTTCCTCGCAATAACTCTCTTGTACAAGTCTCCGGCTTGCCTAATAACTTCAATCCAATACATATCTTCACCCCTCAAATTCACCCATGCTTCGATTACTCATAGTCCTGGTATTATTCCTTTCTTCACTCCTTGTCCTCTTTCGTGCGCCTACAAATTTCCTCTGGTATGTATCTATTGTAATCACTGAGTTTTCATGGGTGTTTTGTTGCATACTGGCTTGCCTTTTATTTTGGCGGTTTGGTAGCCCGAAGTATTTTCTGGCAACTAATATCCTGGTCATTTTCGCCTTTGTCATCTTTACCATTCCGGTAATTAGTGCCTATAGAATATCGGCTACACTAAGTAAAAATCTTACTGCAGCTTTCGGCGATACGACAAAGTTGAATCAATCGCCATTCTCGTTCACCAAATTGATTACGGGTATAAATGCTAAGCAGCTTCCCTATAAAACGTATACTTATGACCCTTCAAAGTCACTAACGTTGGACTTCTACCCTGCTAAAACTTCAGGTAAACGACCCTGCGTAATTGTTGTGCATGGAGGCTCATGGGCAGGCGGCGATAGCCAACAATTACCCGAACTAAATAGCGAATTGGCAAAGGGAGGTTATCACGTAGCCTCGATCAATTACAGACTCGCTCCGCAACACCTTTTCCCTGCCCCCATTGAAGACTTACAGCAATCACTTTCTTTTTTGCGTAGCCACGTAGAAGATTTACAAATCGACACCAGCAACTTTGTTCTACTGGGTCGAAGTGCCGGCGGGCAGATTGTATTGACTGCTGCTTATACGCTAAAAGATCCGGCAATTAAAGGCGTGATTAGTTTTTATGGACCCGCTGATATGGTATGGGGTTATAAAAATCCCACAAACCCATTGGTATTAAACAGTGGTAAGGTAATGGCTGATTATTTGGGTGGCAGCTACGATAAAGTGCCCACACAATATGTAAATAGCTCCGCAACCGAAACGTGGCGGATCCACCCTGTTCCATCTCTTCTCATACATGGAAGGCACGATCCGCTGGTCTCTCATATTCACGTGGAAAGGTTGAGTAGCAAACTCACCCGCATCAACCATTACGAACTCTATTTACCATGGGCAACCCATGGCTTTGATTGGACACTCAACGGCCCCGGCGGGCAGCTAAGCACCTTCGCCGTAATGCAGTTTTTGCAAGGTGTTGTTCAACACAAATAAATAGTGATTTGGAGGCACGAACACTTGCGCTACCTACACTCGGGAAAATTATATGAAGATTGGAAAAATAATGTATGGAACCAATTGCCCATATTAAACGATGACGGCGAGGCTTTGTTGAAGACACAATTCAGCAGGAGCCAAAAAACATAGAAGCAGCTATAGCAGAATTAAAAAACATGACCGATGAAGAAAGAAAAAAGAATACTTATTTTCTGGTTGATTTGCTGAAAAAATTAGATAAGCCGGAGGAAAGCGAAAATTAAAGCCCCAGGCTTTAATACCAATGGAATATTAACCAAATAACTAATTGAACAGCGTGCATTAAATTTGACATTTTTGTTGGCGCATGCATTTGTTTATTACCTTAAAACCGTGAAGCACGACGTACTCCAACTGTTTTATGCCTACCCCCAATATGCTATACTGCTTAGTTTGCTTATAAGTATAATTATTGCCGTTATAGGTGTGTTGCCCAGTGTATTTGTTACAGCAGCCAATATTTTATTCTTTGGTTTTTGGCAGGGCACTTTCATTTCTTTTGCCGGCGAGGCAATAGGTGCATTGATTGCTTTTTTACTGTATCGCAAAGGTTTTAAAAAACGTATAGCCACTAACTTCAAAAGTTATCCCCGGGTTCAGAAACTTTTACATATTACTGGTCGCAAGGCTTTTCTTACCATTCTTTCTTTACGATTGTTACCTTTTGTGCCTTCAGGTATTATAACTTTTGCAGCTGCAATTGGCAGGGTTAGTCTTGTCGTTTTTTTTGTTGCCAGTTCAATTGGCAAGTTTCCATCCCTCTTAATGGAAGCATACGCCGCCTACCAGGTATCATCTTTTAATTGGCAGGGTAAACTTATTTTGCTTTTGGTGAGCATTTACCTTTTGTACGCCGTTTTTAAACACATCAAGCCTGTTTCAAATAAAGAAATAAGGGAAAGCGACGGTGCAGAGGGATAGCAAATCCTAAGCTAAAATGGCCTCGATAACCTGCAGTTCTTCACCTGAAAATTGAAGATTTTTAAGGCATTCAAGACTATCAGACAATTGCGCAGGCTTACTTGCCCCAACCAATACTGTGGTAATTCTATTGTCCTTCAAAATCCACGATAAGGCCATTTGTGCCAGAGTTTGTTCGCGTTGTTTTGCAAGCTCATTCAACTTTCTTATTTTATCAATGGTTGCTTCATCCAATTGATTTTCTTTTAAAAAGCCATGCGGTTTGGCAATCCTTGAATCTTCCGGAATGCCATGCAAATATTTATTGGTCAATAACCCCTGCGCCAGCGGTGAGAAAGGAATACAGCCAATTCCCTCTTGCTGTAGCACTTCCAGCAAACCTCCTTCAACCCATCGCTCAAACATAGAGTATTTGGGTTGATGGATGAGGCAGGGAGTACCTAATTTTTTTAAAATATCAACAGCTTGTGATGTCTCCTCTTTGCTATAACTTGATATGCCTGCATACAAAGCTTTTCCCTGCCTTACCATTAAGTCCAATGCCCCCATGGTTTCTTCCATAGGCGTGTTAGGGTCGGGACGATGTGAATAGAATATATCAACATACTCCAGCCCCATTCTCTTCAGGCTTTGGTCAAGACTTGACACCAAATATTTTTTTGAACCCCACTCGCCGTATGGCCCCGGCCACATGTAGTATCCGGCCTTTGTTGAGATGATCATTTCATCGCGGTAGCCACTAAAATCTTCTTTTAAAATGCGGCCAAAGTTTTCTTCGGCCGAGCCGGCCGGGGGACCATAATTATTTGCAAGGTCAAAATGCGTAATGCCTAAATCGAATGCAAGGTGTAATATCTCCCGACAGTTTTCAAGTACATCAACATGACCGAAATTATGCCAAAGGCCCAATGAAACTGCCGGCAGTAACACTCCACTATTTCCACATCTGTTATATACCATGTTATCGTAACGGCCGGGTGCAGGAGTGTAGCCCATAATGTTTTTTGGTAAAAGTAAATGAATGCGAACAGGATAATTAAAAAGTAAAAAGTAAAAAATAATAACGAGAAAAAAATTGATACCACTAATCAAGTCGTTTACTAATGTCGCTGTCTATTTTTTCAAAAAGATGTTGGGGTTTGAACACTCTCCACGTGGGTATGTTCATCAGCTCGATGTAATAATGAAGCTTGCGTTTTTTAAAATCATATTGCGTTTGTTCGGGCATGTTGAGAGCTACTACCCACCCGCCATCATCGGTTACTTCTTCAAACCACTCCTCATAATAATCTTTATCGCCGCTATGAAAATTCAATACATTCTCTGTTATCAAAATGAACTTCGAAATGTGTTGCAACCGCATCTCATCAATAACATCCCGCTTCATGGTCATAATATCATTTTCAATAGCATCATTCCATTCACCTATCAGTTCTATGATTGCATACTGTTCTGCATAGTCAACAAACAAGATTTTCATATATAAAGTACGGCTGCCAAACTCGTCCCATTGTGGATGTATGTAGTAATTATAAACCGTTTGCGAAAACTCAAACTCACTGTACTTCCGTCCAAAAAAAGGAGATAATTTATCTTCCTCCGCCATGTATAAATGTCGCCAGTTAAAATATGGTTCAATGTCGTGCATACTTCAATCCTCTTATTAATAATTTAAAAACACTTTTTATTACCGGCCTCTATTTTTAAAAAATATACAACACAAATGTAAGGCCGCCTTATGTTTTACAGATAGTTAAACCAGCAAATTTAGCTTGGGCAAATGGCCAAATCACCTAACTAAAAAAGGACCGCCGAAGCAGTCCTTTAATTTTAAAAAGCAAAACGTTGTATTACTGAACCATTATTTTATCGTTAAAAACCAGCTTGCTGTTTGAGCCGGAAAGCTTAACCATGTAAAGACCAGCCGATGTACGGGGCAGCGAAATTCTTTCTACCTGTCCAAAGTAATTGATAACAATCGTTCTTGCCAAAACACCTTTGCCCGATGCATCCATCAAAACAAAATTGTATTTGCCGGCAGGCACTTTATCAAACTGAATGGTCAACATTTTATTGGTTACCGGGTTTGGATAAATGCTCACAAAATTGTTACCCAAACGCTCCGGTGCAAATGTTACCGGGTTAGATTTATTTGAAAAAAGCAAGTTGCTTGCAGCAAGATCGCTTGCATTAAACACGGCATCGTTTTTAGTTGATTGAATGGGCACGGCTTCCATAGTACCCATATTTAACCTGTAGTAAGTTCCGGCAACGGCAGCACTACTTAACAACACATCGCCTTCGGCATCCACGGCCATACCATTGGTGGTATAATCAGCCGGTAACCCTTTTATTAAACCCACGTGATCGGCCACTCTTGTTTGTGGGTTTATTTTAAAGATATGATTGCGCATTGACACCAGGTACAAATTACCATAAGCATCGCCCACCATATCGCCACCCCAGCTACTGCATAAATTATGAATGCTTAGTGTGCCATTCTTCTTTCCATCAATTAACTCACCCATATTGGTAAATACCGACCTTTCATCAGTAGTAAATTTTATGAGATTCTTACTGTCGTTTGTAAGTGCATAACCATTACCATCGGAGCCTATCGCCATACGGGTTATTACATTGGCTTCATCAAAACGGTTACCTCTAAACAATGGCTGAGCCTGGTTGTATACTATTTTACCGGTAGCACTATTTAAATCAAAATAACGCAACTCCGTACCACGCATGGTGGTGTAATAAAGACGATTGTGTTTTTCGTCGTAAGCACTGGCAGCAACACCTTCGGCCATGGGCATTAAACGTATTTGCGAACGGTTGTCTGCATTAACAGTTAACCTGGCATTTTGATTATTTACGATCTCAAAATTGTTGTGCAACTTTTTGTCGTAAAAAGTGCGGACGGTTTCGCCGGTTGTTAAATCAATTTCGCGAATGGTATTCCATGCGAATGTTCCTTTTACATCGCTGGTAATAGCAAAACCTTTATTGCTTTGGGCTTGTACAGCACTGCTGCAAACAAGGGCGGAAAAAGTGACTAAGTGTAAAAATTTATTATTCATAAGATGATTTTTTATTACTCTAATTTAAAAAGAATTACAGAGAAGCTTCCAAATTATTTTAACTGCAGGTTTTCCAGCGTTTTTTTTACACTACCATATTGTAGTAACATTTCTTTTGCATAGCCATAAGCAACTGAAGGAGCCTGGGACATAACCATTTTTACTCCCCGATCAACGAGTTTTTCGTTGCTTAATTGCATGTTTACCATCTGGTTATCTTCTACCCTGCCCAATTTTATCATGACCGAGGTTGATAACATATTTAAAACCAGTTTTTGAGCAGTACCACTTTTCATGCGGGTGCTGCCAGTTACAAATTCGGGGCCTACCACCACTTCTACAGGATAGTCAGAAGCTTTGGCAACCGGTGAACCTTCATTGCAAACGATACAACCTGTTACAATGTTATTTTCGCGGCATTTTTCCAAAGCTCCTATTACATATGGTGTTGTGCCGCTTGCCGCCAACCCAACCACAACGTCTTTAGAGCTGACAAAATGCTTTTCAAGATCTTTCCAACCTTCTTCGGTGCTGTCTTCGGCAAACTCAACTGCCTGGGTTATTGCCTTGTCGCCTCCTGCAATTAAAGCAATCACCAGGCCATAGGGCACTCCGTACGTTGGCGGACATTCACTTGCATCCACTATTGCCAACCTACCACTGGTGCCGGCGCCAATATAAAAAAGCCGTCCGCCTGCAAGCATACGGTCGGCTATTGCATTGGCTAGTTGTACAATGTTTGGAATTTGTTTTTCAACTACAAGCGCAACTTTCTGATCCTCTTTATTTATGCTGGTTAATATTTCTTGCATCGACATTTTTTCTAAATGCCGGTAGAGGGAGGGTTGCTCCGTAATTCGCTTAAAAGCCATAATTTTTAGTTTGATGATTGTCTATATTCCCTCTTTCCCATATTTGATTCGCTTTACAATTTCAACTATTAGTAAAGCAATTAATGCCCCAATGGTAAGAAGGGATACAACCAATACGGGTCTTACATTTTCATGTCCTGAAATTCTCTGGTAGTTTATAACGGACAGCATTAAAATAACAGCAAGAATAAGAATTTTACGTTTGGGCATTGTATGGCGTTTAGGTAAGAAATAAGAAAAAATATATTGTTGTCCGACTAACTTAGGCTAAAGCCCAACAGTCAAGAGTTTATTTCTTATAACCCCAGCCTTAAGGCTGGGGTTACCATAACTCAATACCGCAGTAGGCTTTAGCCCAAAGAGTACTATTTTACCCGGACAACTATGAATAACATTACATTTTGACGTAAAGCTACAATAGCCCATATCAAACCCTGCTATTGCCTGCTAAAATTTTAAACTGTAGCCCAGTCGAACCACTTGCGTTTCAAAGTAATCAGAACTGGTATAGTTAAAATTCGACCCCTTTATTTTCTTCTTTATTACAAGGGTGTTAAACAGATCGGTTGCATTGGCAAATAACTCTCCCCTGTTTTTTTGAATGGATTTTTTTATACCTGCATCCAATGAAAAACGGGCGCCAATTTCGCCTTGCGGTATAATGTCTTTAGCCAGGTAAACAGCAGAAAATTGAACGTCAATCTTACGTTTTAAATGGGCAGTAGCATTGACCTTAAAATTGCCTGAAATAAGACTTTCCGTTTCAGCTGTAAAGGTATTTCGTACCGGGTACAAATTTAAAACCGTAAACCCATTTACCTGGTTTCGGTAGGTATTGAGGTTAACATTATAAGAGAACGCTTTGGAAACTTCCTTTGAAAATAATAATTCAATACCACTGTTATAACTCCGGTTTACGTTTTGAAAAATGGCATAGATTAAATTACTGCCGGGCACTGTACTGGATATACGTGTGATGGTTGCATTGGCAAACCGGTGGTAAAGTGCACTGTAAAAATATCCCTTGCTAAGGTTTGCTTTATACCCCAATTCAAGCGTATTGGTAAACTGCGGTTTCAAAGCAGGATTGCCCACTTTTATAATTTCAGCATCGTCGTACTTCGGAAATATTCTTATATCAACTTCGTTTGGTCTGTCTACGCGGCGATTGTAAAATAAAGAGAGTTTGTTTTGGTCGTTTATCTTATAAGCCAACCTTACAGTAGGAAAAGGTTGCATGTAATTGTACCCGTCGCTTTTGTACGTATTATGATTTGGGTTGACCTGGTAATTCAAGTTCACATATTCAACCCTCAGGCCAATTTCGGCCTCCATTTTAATGGTCTCATATATGTAATTGCCATACACAGCGGGAATGGTTTCCTTGTAGGTGGCCTCGCCTCCCGCATTGGCGTCTATGGGCGAATTGATACCAGGAAAAAACTGCATATTTGTAGGGATCGTTCTTCTACGAAACTTAAAACCTGTCTCTACTCTTCCATATCTAAGGGGCCTTATGTAATCAAGGTTAAAGTCTGCAACATGTTCGTCAGACAGCAACTTAAATGCATCCTTTCCGGTAAAGGTTGGCATAATGTTATCGAAGAAATATTTCTCGTCCTCGCGGTGAAAAGTGTAGTTGAAGCCCACATTTAAAACCCTGCCCGGCTGGTTGTATTTGTGCTGATAACTGGCCGTAGCCATAACCGTTGTCTTCAGTTCATCTTCTAAAAATTGCCACAACCTTAAACGCTCTTTCAACTCTTTATTAAAAAAAGGCTCATCTCCCCTGTCAATAATTTTTTCACTTCCGTAATACCCTGATATCGTTAATTGGTCGTTGGAATTTATATTATAGTCGATGCCCAATTTTGATGTAAAGAAAGTAGTATTCCTGTTTCTTTTTAGTTGCTGGTTTATTACATTTCCATCCGTATAGGTTCTTTCGGTAAACTCATTTTTATTAAGGGTTTCAGTATACAGGTAATCAGCCTGCAAAAAAGTATTTACTTTATTTTTCAGGTAGTTGAGCGTAAGCGATGGATTGATTTTTGGAGTTGTGGTATATTGAGACCTGATGCCTGGCAGGTTTTGTTTTCGCACCCATAAAGCACCCAGGCCGGTAGTAAAGGCCGCCTTTCCATTAAAGCCTTGTTGCTTATTCTTTTTATAAATGATGTTGATAATGCCGGCATTTCCATTCGCATCGTACTTAGCTGACGGATTATTGATGATCTCTATTTTTTCAATCGCCGATGCCGGAAGATTATCGAGGCCTGCCTGGCTTCCAAACCCTGTGATAGCGGTTTGCTTTCCATCAATTAAAATTGCAACCTTATCACTTCCTCTTAATTGTATTTTGCCATCCTGAATTGTAATGCCCGGCAGGTTTTGCATGGCTTGCAAAACTGAACCACCGGCCTGGCTGATATTATCTGAAACATTAAAAGTTTTTTTATCCAGTTTGTTGCTAAGACCTTGTTGTGTGGCCGTAACAGTTACCGCTTCCAGGTTGGTAGTATTTTCCTGCAATTCTATAGTGGCCACATCTAAAAAACTACTCAACGATCCCACATATATATTTATGGCCTTTGTTTCGAAACCCACCCTTGAAACCTCAAGTATATAATTTCCGGAATTGATGTTGGACATTGTAAATAATCCCGTTTCGCTGGTTACGGTACCGGTAACAAAAGTGGTATCAGTAGCTTTTTTACAAACCACGCTAACAAATGCAAGCGCAGCTTTTGACTTTGCATCTTTAACCATACCACTTATGGTTGCAGTTAACAATCGTGCATGGGTGGTTAGCGGAAACAGGCAACCTACCAGAATGAATGCGAGAAATATCCTGAGCATTTCGAAAATTTAAGTGAAAGATTGAATTTGATGCAAATTAATAAGGATAGGCTTGTAATTGGTCATTAGTCATTAGTCATTGGTCAATATTCTCATTCACCATTCACTACTCACTACTCACTACTCATTACTCACAATTCACTACTCACAATTCACTACTCACAATTCACTACTCACAATTCACTACTCACTTCTCACAATTCACTACTCACTACTCACAATTCACTACTCACTATTCACAATTCACCATTCACCATTCACCATTAACCATTAACCGTTTACACTCCCACCTGCTCCTCCAATCCGGGCTGCTGATAAATACCCAGAATATTACCGGCCGGATCGCTAAACAGGGCAGTAACTTCAGGAAAGTCGTGACCGATTTGCCGGGTAATGGTGCCGCCATTTTCCACAATAGATAAAATAGTTTTCTCAGCATTAGCCACCATAATAAAGATCATAATGCCTTCATCAGTTGACGGTTTTAGTCCGGTAACCCACGTTCCGCTTACTTCTGTAACACTGTCATCAAACGACACCGTTCCATCTTCTCTTTGCCTGATGTTCCAGTTAAAGACAGTGCTGTAAAATGCTGCTGATTGGTTTACATCTGTAGCAGGCATTACGATGTAGCAAATTTTTCCGTTACCAAATGTTGGTTCTTTTAAAGTACTCATAAGCTGATTGCTTTATTTAATCTTATGGGAGGCTGACCTTGCTTACTCCTTCGTTGGTAATGACAACCGGTTTAATAAAACCATCATTATCAAAATACAATTTCTCCATACAAACTACCCTATGATTTCCATCAGTTTCGATTAAAGGTCGTCGGTGGTAAACTATGTACCATTCTTCTTTTCCCGGAACCTGAATTACGGAATGATGACCGGCACCTGTTGCTATAGCGGGGTCTTGTTTTAATATGGTGCCAATGCGCTTAAAAGGACCCATTGGTCCATCAGCAATTGCATAAGCCACCCTATAATCCGGACCAGTCCAGCCTCCCTCACTCCACATAAAATAATACTTGCCATTACGCACAAACATGTAAGGTCCCTCCACGTAACCTTCAGGTGTAATCTCGGTAAAAAGACTACCATTATCAAAGGGAAGAAAACCTGTAAAGTCTGCTTTTAATTTGGTGATATTACAACGGCTCCACCCACCATAAATCATATAGTACTGACCGTCTTTATCCAGGAAAACAAACTAGTCTATCGGTTGCGCTTTGTTGATGATCACATCCAGCAAAGGCTTTTCCAGGTAATCTTTGAAGGGACCTTCCGGCTTGTCGGCCACTGCAACGCCTATGCCTCCTGTCTGCTGTTGGTTTTGTATATCGTTAGCTGAAAAAAACAGGTAATACTTTTCGTCCTTTTTTATAATTGCGGGTGCCCACATCGCCCGGTGAGCCCATGTAACTGCAGAGGTGTCAATTATTCTTTCATGCTTTTGCCAGTTTATAAGATCAACAGAAGAAAAAGCATCCATAAAAACCTGTTGATTGAATGGTGCTGAATAGGTGGGATATATCCAAAAAGTGTTATTGAAAATTGCACCTTCCGGATCGGCATACCAACCGGAAAACAATGGATTACCGGATGTTTTTACAGGTGTTGGTTTAGCAGGTTCAACCACTACAGGTTGGGGAGCCTGCTGTATTTTAGGACTGCAACCAACAATCAAAAAAAACAACAAAAAATAAGCTGAATGTTTCATTTTCAAGTTTCAGAAGTCTACCAGTAAACTGGTTCAAACATCAATTTAGAGTATAACAAATTCGTAAAATTATTTCCGCTTCGCGGGATCAAAAATGGCCACTGCTACCCTGCTATCGGCACAACCATAATAAAGAAACCATTTATTTTTAT
>JAJAYD010000314.1 GCA_026786345.1 Chitinophagaceae bacterium | reverse complement strand
TCGTATACCGAGCTAAAATCTGATTTTAATGATTTAGGTGGAATAATAATGCCACATTGATTAACCTTTTGAGCGCCGCCATACAGGTACAAAAACAATCCCAGAAATAACAAGTTACATTTCATGCTTAAATTTTTTTAAAACATGAGTATGCAATCAATAAATACGCCACGGGTAAAAACCAATAGGGTTACAACCTGCAAGCTTTACTAAAGAAACGCATCCACATAAAAAGGGCCCAGAAATTTTTTATTTCCGGGCCATCGAAAAGAACCTCATCAAGAGGGTTATGAAATCACTTTTAACTGCCTATGCAAAACTGATGAAGACAGCTTACCAACAGCTACCCTACTGCTAATGCTTTTCAAAGTTGGTTAGCGAAATGATCCGATCGCCATCACCCTTTTTTATGTTGTAGGTTGAAGGATACGATGTATTGGGAACCACAAATTGTTTCAATGGGGAAAAAGATTTTGAAGCATTTTCGTTCCCCAACAAAAAGGCTCTTGTAATCATAGGCTCAATAAAAATAAATTTAGAATCGTACGAACCATGAATGAATGTGTACTTAAATGGCTGGCCACAGCAAATCTCAGGTGAGCCCGAAGGATTGATCCAGTGCTTGCCCATTTGTGGCTCGCCACCATCGGTAGGAACATAATTTGTTGGCCATAATGGTGGCGGTGGAATGAGGTTCATTTTAGGGCTTGCCGGAGAAATTAGCATACGCTCCTCGCTGCTAATCATATAAAAATGGAAGTCGAAATGCGGAACAAGATATGGGCCGGGTATTGGTGGATGCCCATGTGGGTTCCAGTTTAGATAGACATGTTTAAATGGAACCACATTCATGGCTTTGTGATGGAACGGCAACACCAGGCTAACCCCTTCGTCGGGCAATCCATTCAAGGCGTCTTTTGAAACAATAATACCCACCTCTTTTGGAATTCCACTGTGTGTTATAGATACAAAAGTTCGAACATGGCCCTTACCCAGCTTTGTTTGCGGACCATAAAAAGTGTTGTATTTGTCATCATTATTTTTTCGTTCGCTAAGCGTGGTTTGTTTTGTAGTTATTTCTTCGTCAATGCTTTTTGTACATGCGTTAAACACTGTTGAAGTAATCAAAAGCAGCGTGATCGTTTTCAATTTCATAATAGAAGTTTTATGGGTGAAAAATTTGATTGCTTTTAAGGCCTGCCGGCCAACATCATCTGCATACGCTACCTCCCTGCTTGTTCTGCACAAAAACTGTCACACTATGGCATTTTTTAAAATTCGAAAACAAACACTACTGAGACAGTCAGAACACAAAACATTTACCAAAAAATATCGAGGGAAAAGTAGAGAATTGATGTTTCAGAGTTTATATAAAATGTCGTTGTAAGTCTACACACATAATTTTGAATTTGCAAGATGCCACTTTAAAATATGTTGAAGGTTTAAGAAGAATAACAAGGAGCATCATATAGTTTTAACCACATAGGATCATAGACACACAGGTGCCACATAAACTCATTTATGTTTATTTTCTTTGTATCTCTGTTCCAATTGTGGTAAAAAATCATTGTACTAAAATCTTTGTAATAAAATTTTGACGGCTTCTTACGCCTCCAAAAATAATTTTAAACTTAAACATAGTAATGACTTAGCAACTATGAAAAGGATACAGATTGCTAATTTAAACAACCAAAAAGTGACATAAACAGAACGGGCAGGGATTGCGCCCTGCCCGTTTATTATAACGAATTAGAAAGGTTTTATACCGGCTTAGAAATTAAAGCCCAGCCTTACCCCTACATTATTTATTGATCCGGCACTGTTAGAAATACCCAGGTATTTTAACTCGACATCTACCGTTGGCGAGAATTTGTAACCTATACCAGGCGCATAGGCAAAACTGGTTCCCTGGCCGCTTTTGGTACCTACTGCCGCACCCAACTGGGCATGAAAAAAAACTTCGGGAGAAGGATAGTATTTAACCCCGGCCAACAACGGAACAAAACCTACACTGCCTTCGCCATAGCTCGATTTTAAATTATAGCTCAGGTAACCCCCATTGAAAGTAACACCAATTTCAGGATCGGGCTTTACTTCGTATTGAAGGGAGGCACCCAACACTGATCCATAAGGCTTTGCATTTTCGCCAACAGGTATTCCGGCTTCAAGGCCTACACTAAAGCCTGATTTGCTTGCCGGTCTTGCCGTGCTTCTTCTAACTGATTGCGCACTGGCTGTAGTAACAAATACTGACAGCAACAATAATAAAAATGTGTTTTTCATAATAAAATTTCTAACACATAAGCAAAAATGAAACCAAAACACCTTTCTTAATATTTTGCTTATGTTTTAACCTGTAGTTAATCATATATTCTTAGTCCTGGTTATAAACGTTTAGAGCCAATATATTCTCTTTGTAAAATTTTGGTGTGGTAATTGTATTTAGGTTGAAAACAAATTCATTTCTTATGAAAATTAATAACTTAAAAAAGCTGGTACCAATTGTAATGATAGCGGGGTCGCTACTTGTTTCGCTTGCAGGCTTTTCGCAAACTAAAAAATTACCCGATGGTACTGTAGTGTACGAAAACGGTACTAAAAAACTTCCCAACGGTACCATTATTAAAAAAGATGGAAGCATTTTAAAAACTGGCGGAGAGCGTTGGCCTGATGGTAAGGTTAGAGTACCGGGAGATGACAGGCATTATCCCCAAACAAGAACAAATGGAAAGCGTAGGTATAACAAAGGCTTACCTCCCGGGCAGGCCAAAAAAATTTATGGTGGAAGCGCTAAAGACTATGCACCCGGACATCAAAAAAAGTGGAAGAAAAATAAAAATTGGGAGCAGGACAATGACCGCGAGCATAACGACAAACATGAAGGAAAACATAAAGGCAAGGGGAAAAATGATGATTAAACCGTGCTCTCTTGTTTTACAAAAGCCACCCCAAAAAAGGTGGCTTTTGCATTATAACAACAACTTAAATCCGGTTTATCTCTGCAACTTTAATTTTGGTTTAATGCAACTTCAATTTGCTTACCAGTTTGCCTGGTTACTTTATTTTTGTTAAAGTATAAATAAGCAATTAACGACAAAATAATTAGAGCGAACAAAATACCAGCGACTTGCCATGGACGGCTGTCTACGGGTTTTTCTGTAGGCAAGTCTACTTGCAGTTTTCTAAAATCTGCTGATGGCATTAAACAGGATTAAAGTGTTGATGGTAAAGCGTTGCATCTACCTTAAATATAAAAAAAATTGCCACACCAGGTTTGCGGCGTGGCAATTTTTAAATCGACCTTCAGGTAATACCGGTGCTTGATTTTTTTAAGTTTTCTTCAAGCTATTAAGTTGTCTATTTACCTACCCACCTTCAACCACTTCTTACCAGTAATTACTTCATTACGATCGCTGGCTTTCCTCGTAAGTTGGCCCATACAGTCCAGGTACTTTGTTGCCGGTTGAACGTAAATGAATAACCAACTCACCACGGTGGTGGTACAAATGATTCAATAAAAAACCCCTGACCACCTGTATGCGTGGCATTACAGGAAAAATAGGTTCTGATCCACCCATAACCATAGTCCAGTTTACAAACATTAAGTCGTCGGTAGCTCTTTGTAATGCCGAACGGGCAGCTATTAAGTTCTCTTCAAATTTGGCAACAATGTTTTCAGCTTTGCTTATGTCGCCTTTGTCGTATTTGTACGTAGCCATATCCATTACATCCTGGTGAAATGTTGGCTCATACCAGTTGTAAACCTCGGCAATATGCGAGGCAAGCTGCCCTGTTGACCACGAAATATCGGAGGGCTTAAAAGTTAAAGCGCTATCCGGTACGGCCTTTAAAAGTTTGCGGGTGTTTTCGGCTTCATGCTCAAACTCGCCGATAAGAGATTGTACGATCATGGTGTTGAAATTTTATGTTTGAAGTAAAAGATTTAAAATTTGAGGTACATGCTTCGATGTTTTTTATCAAAGATTATTAAAGAGCCAAATCAAAAAGATTTCCGCTAAATAGCCTGTTTCATTTCCACTAAGTTTGCCATTTATTCTAAGTAATACAACTTTGTGTCGGCAAACGGATTTCTTTTAAAAATCATATTTTTTATACTTACATGAATCTAAAGAAGGCCTGGTATGTTCTTACGCATTGGGAGGTGTGGCACTACAATATAAAATATGCCTTAATCTCCCCGGTTTGGATATGGTACAGCCTTAGGGCCCGGTCGTTTTACTTTTTTACACCGGCCAATCCTACGCTAACATTTGGCGGCTTTGAAGGCGGGCCTAAAAAAGAAATATACGATCACCTGCCAAAGCACACTTATCCAAACTCCATATATATCGAACCTTCATGGCCGTTGAACCAGGTAAAAGATATGATGGTTGAAAGCAAATTACTTTTTCCTGTTGCTGTAAAGCCCAATGTGGGTATGATGGGTTTAATGTTTAGAAAAATCGACAACATGGACGAGTTAGCCGTGTATCACCAAACCATGACTGTCACGTATATTTTGCAGGAGCTGATTAATTATCCCATTGAAGTGAGTGTCTTTTATCATAGGTCTCCCGACAGTACAAAAGGATCCATTACCGGTTTTGTACGAAAGGAAGCGTTGGAGGTTATGGGTGATGGAAGCTCCACCTTACAAACTTTAATGAAGCAATTTGAAACCCGTCCGGGCTTTAAATATCATGAATGGGAAAGCAAGCACCACGCAAGGTTAAACGAGGTAATACCAGCCGGCGAAATCTTTAAATTGGCTTGGGTGGCTAACTTAAGCCGTGGGGGAAGAATGGTAAATATTGAAAGCCAAAAAGATGAAAAGCTTTTGAAAGTGTTTGACGACCTAAGCCGCTACG
>JAJAYD010000313.1 GCA_026786345.1 Chitinophagaceae bacterium | reverse complement strand
GGAAGATATATATCCTGCAAAAGAATTTAAAGGACAATTGTACATTACCAATGGCACCATTCATATTGGGAATGGCCGGGTTATCGAAAATGGTACCATCGAAATAAATAACGGTAAAATTGTAACCGTTAGCAACGGACCTGTTACACCGGCAAGCGGCGCAAAGGTGGTAGATGCTAAAGGCAAACAAGTGTATCCCGGTTTAATATTACCTGGCAGCGACCTCGGTTTAAAAGAAATAGGCAGTGGTGTTCGTGGTAGTAACGATAATATTGAGATAGGAGATCTAAACCCAAGTGTCCGGTCAATAGTTGCTTATAACACCGATAGCAAGTTTATCAATGTATTAAAAGCACAGGGTGTTTTGCTGGTGGGTGTAGCTCCGCAAGGCGGCACCATCAGTGGTTCGTCATCTGTAGTGCAAACCGACGCCTGGAACTGGGAAGATGCAGCTTACCGCATGGATGGGGGCATTCATTTAAATATGCCCAGCTTTTTTGTAAGGCCGGTTAGCCGTCGGCGTGCACCGGGACAGGCTCCTGCAGAAGATCCCATAAAGCAAGCCGTAGAAAAAGTTGCAGAGCTAAAATCATTCTTTACCCAGGCTAAGGCTTATGCTGCCGAAACCAATCATGCATCAACCAATTTAAAACTACAGGCGGTTCAGGGTCTGTTTAATAAAAAGCAAAAGCTATTTGTACATGCCGACCAGGTAAAGCAAATGCTGGTAGCTATAGATTTTGTAAAAGACTTTGGCTTTGATGTAGTAATTGTTGGTGGAAGCGAAAGTTACCACGTAGCTGACCTTTTAAAGCAACATAACATATCGGTTATACTTAGCCAGGAGCATAGCTTACCAACAATGGAAGACGATGATGTAGACCAACCTTATAAAACGCCCGCCATGTTGCAACAGGCTGGGGTATTGTTTGCTTTGAACGACGAGGACGGAACCACCCGTTACCGCAACCTTAGTTACAATGCAGGTACGGCGGCAACCTATGGCTTAACCAAAGAGCAAGCCTTGCAAGCCATTACGCTTAACTCAGCAAAAATTCTGGGCATTGATGATATTACCGGGTCGATAGAAGCAGGGAAAGATGCGAATATTGTAATAAGCGATGGAGATATTTTGGATATGAAAAGCAGCAAGGTGGTCCATGCATTTATACAGGGCCGCGAGGTAAGTCTTGAAAATAAGCAGAGCCAGTTGTATGAGCGCTACAAGCAGAAGTACGGAATAAACTAACCGTTGATTATTTTCTTTTTTTTATTTCAGTCCCCGCTTTGTTGGCGGGGATTTTTTTTAATTTAGTCCCCCTGTGGCTTTGCGTCTGATTCAACATCAACTTAGAACAAGGCATTATGCAGGGCCGCCCCGCTGGGGCGGAGAAACTTTTAATTATTTCATTGCTACAGAGAGGTTGTTCCTCCGGAGCAAGAAGCAAAATCATCCGGGGGGTTCCGATCCGCAGACTAGAGGACGGGATGACGAGTTCTGTTTGTATTGACCGAGCAAAGCCTAAATGCCAGCGTATGCCAAAATATGCAGGGTAATGCTGTTAAATGTCTTTGCTGCTCCCGAGGAGCGACCGCTCTATAATCTGACAAAGACAAATGATTTATCGCTCCGGATCGGCGGCCCCATTTGTGTTCAGATGAAAAGCTACTTTGGTTTTTAGGACTGTTGCCGTATGAAAAAAATAATATCATTAAGGAGATGATGGCCTGAAAAATTGACCAAAGCCAAAAGTGGAAGAACCCTGGCTTGGGCTTTACCGGTGCACCGCTCCTTCTTTATTGGAGAGGGAGTTGGAGGATGAGGCCTTCTACCCCTTCATTCCCTTATAAATCGCCTCGTGGATGTTGGACCGAACGTTCAAGCGTAATAATTTGGGTTGGTCGTCGGGGGTTACCCGGTTCGATAAAAAGATGTACACCAATTTGTATTTCGGATCTACCCAAACACAGGTACCGGTATAGCCGGTATGCCCAAAGGTTTTGGATGAGGCGCTTTTTGTTGGATAGGGTTCCGGTCTGGTTGCATTGTCTTTTTCAGGCTTATCAAATCCAAGACCGCGGCGGCTGATCTTACTGTGATAGGCAGTAAAATAATTGATCGTTTTTTTCTTCAACAACCTTACCCCATGCAATTCTCCCCCGTTAAGTAATAGTTGGTACAACTGTGCAAGATCGTAAGCATTACTGAACAACCCGGCATGTCCTGCTACGCCACCAAACATAGCTGCACCGGGGTCATGCACATCGCCTCTAAGTAATTGCTTTCTAAACACCGTATCGTTTTCTGCGGGTGCAATACCATTAATGGGGTAATGCTCACGTGGCGTGAATGAGGTACTCATCATCCGTAATGGCAGGTAAAAAGTTTCGCGTACATAGTCTTCCAGAGGCTTACCGGTTATAGCCTCTACTACCTTCCCTAAAAAAATAAAATCGTTGTCGCTGTATATATACTTGTTGGGAGCTGACAGTTTGCTCTCTAAAATTTTCTTGTACATCGTATCGCGGTAAGCCGTACTCATGTACAAATCTTCGGCTACCCGAATGCTGTATGCAGAAGTTTTTGCAGATGAAAAGATTCCGGGTTTATAATGGTGCGTACTGTCAACCGTTTCTTTATAAAAGGGAATGTAAGCCACCAAACCGGCCTGGTGCAATAACAGGTTGCGAAGCTTTATCCCGGCCTTATTCGAGCCCCGAACCCACGGCAGGTAATCACCCAAAGTTTTATCCAATTGTAACCTCCCCTCTTCGTACAATTTCATTACCGACACCGTGGTGGCCGATACTTTAGTAACCGAAGCAAGGTCGTAGATCATGTTATTGTTTACCGGCTGAAGGCTGTCGTAATTGGTATATCCGTAACTTTTTTCAAAAGCAATCTTACCATCTTTTGCCACCAATACTACACAACCCGGTGTGGCATGCTTGGCAATAGCATCATTTGCAATTGAGTCGATTGTTGTAAATGTCTCCGCATTAATCCCAACTGTTTCAGGAGCAGCAGGTGGAAAATAATAGTTGTAATTGTTACCCGCTCCATAATGGAAACTGTCACTCACTGTTACGGTAAGTTTTCCTTTGGATACCTGCTGCCCATTCAGCAAATCAATGGCAGCCTGTTGTGTAGCGGGCATATCCTCGTAACAAGCTACCAGGTTGGGGGCATTGTCAATATTTTTTATGGCATACGGATTTCCAAAAGCAAAAGTGATGGAAGGCATATCCTTTTGCACCAGGTTTATAAGATCTATGGCTGCCTTGCTTATGCCAAAATTGTTTGCGGGCCTGCGGTTATAATTGTGCATACCAATAACCACTATATCATATTTTTCTTTGAGGGTTGCTGCCAACATGCTTACTGTCCTCATGTCGTTTTTATAATCAAAAAAGTAAGGTTCAGCACCATACGCATGTTGTAAGGTTTTGCCAAAAAAATTAAGACTATCCACACCCACGGCCAGGTAAGCAATTTTTTTGCTTGTAGCCAGGGGTAGTAATTCATTATTTGTTTGCCGTAACAGGGTAATAGCATTGTTAGCCAATAACTGAGTTAATCCTGCTGTTTGTTCATTCAAATCCGAAAGCAAATTTTCGGTTGCTATAGACTTTATCTGGTTCAAACCCAATTGATATTTTGCAGCTAATACCTTTTTTACACGGCTGTTTAAATCATCCCAGTTAAGTTTTCCTTCCTTTATCAGCCCCATAACACCGGCAATAGTACCGGGTACATCGGTAGGCAGTAAAAGCAAATCGTTACCGGCAAGCAGCGATTGAACCGCAGCCGAACCGCCCGGATAATATTTTGTTACGCCCTGCATTTCCAAACCATCAGTAATGGTAAGGCCGGTATAACCCAGCTCGTTTTTCAATAACCCTGTTACATTGTTGTACGAAAGAGATGTAGCCTGGTTAGCAGTTGTATCAATGGAAGGAATATACAAATGAGCGCTCATTACACTGCCTACTCCTTCCTTTATCAGTTGCCTGAAAGGATACAATTCCAATGTGTCCAGGGCCTCACGGGTTTTATTTATTACAGGCAAATCAAAATGTGAGTCAACTGCAACATCGCCATGCCCCGGAAAATGCTTTGCGCATGCCATCACCCCAACATCCTGCATGCCTTTCATAAACTGCGTACCAAAAAGGGCCACCCTATATTTATCCTCACCAAAACTGCGGTCATTTATAACCGGGTTTTCGGGGTTGTTATTGATGTCAACATCAGGAGCAAAATTCATTTGTATGCCAAGACGCTTACATTGTTGACCTATTGCATTTCCCAGAGTGTAGGCCAGTTTGGCATCGGGTACAGCCCCTATCATTAACTGTCTTGGAAAATTAATAACGCTGTCCAGCCTCATACCCAAACCCCACTCCCCATCAATACTAATAAGCAATGGTGTTTTGGTTAAAGCCTGGTACTGATTGGTCAGGTTTGCCTGCCGTACTGGTCCCCCCTGAAAAAAACACAAACCACCCACATTGTATTTTGAAATTTGGTCTGTTACCTGTTGAATATGTTCGGTCCCCAGGTTACTGTGTGCCCGTATGATCATTAATTGGGCAATGCGTTGCTCTTCATTTAAAGTATTAAAAACACTGTCGACCCATAGGCTTTGTGATAGCAAACTATGATATTGAGCTTGTAGAACCAGAGTGGAGAAAAATGCGAAAAAGCAAACAAAAATTTTCTTCATAGGTGTAGATGATTAAAACGCAAGTTAAGATAAAACCGAGGGCAGGTTAAAGTCAACAAGTTTGGAAAATCAAAAAAAAGCGGATGCTTAACCCGTCATTTTTAATCAATATTCACAGTGAAAGAAGTTAAATAAAGGAAGAATTTGAAGTAATACGTGCAACCAATTTTTATTACACCGAACAAAGCTTTATCAAACTAACCAGGGCGTTTTTATCGTAAAAGTTTATGTGGTTCTCCTTGAGGTAGCTGTCCAGTTCGGCTTTTTTATTTGGGAAGACTTTGTAAAAAAATTTTTTCTCCGCAGGATAAAAATGATTGAAACGGTCACTTACAAAGAACAAAGATTTCTTTTCCATTTCTACATCTTTTTTTATTTGCAACTTCGACAGATGTCCATTGGAGTAAGTGCTGCTATAAGTTGAAATAGAAGAAACGAAAGACGAAACATCGTAAGCACCTCTTGTGCGATAAGGCGACTGCACCAAAAATTGTTTGATGGCTAATTTAATCTCTCCTTCCTCCAAAACCACCTGCAGGTAATTTTTATCAAAGTAAAAACTGGTTGAATCAAAAACAACTGACTTTATGGTTTCGGGTGTAGCAATGGCAAGGGTATTGTTATTGGCATTTATAAAATGCATTTCATCCAACAAAAGATTATAGTTTAATTGCTGGCTGGTTGCAGAACCATCCCCTAAAAAAACAATGCCCTTTTTAAAATGAGGAAAACTATAGATCGCATCGATCAGCAATACTTCATTGGGAATCTCGCCTGCACGTACAACATAAATTTTTCTTGGTTGAGCAAAAACCGGAAATGCAAGAAGTATGCAAGCAAGCATTAATACAACCCGCATGGTTTTGATTTTAAGATGTAATGTAAATTTTTGTTCATAATTTTTAGGTACTCAGCGTACATTTTGGGATGGTATTAGCCCTTATATTAACCATCATGGAGGAGTAAAACTTCAGCTTCATTAAAACCATTACCTATATCATTCCTGTTCTTCTGCTAACACCTTTAAAGTGGTTAATTTAGGTGAAGGTTATTGTGTACCTTACCTGCGTTGCACGCCCCTTATCAAAGGGTATTATTTATTAAATGGCAACCTGTATCCATACATTTATTTATCTCAATTTTATGGCTTGGTAAAGGTGTATGCCCGGGTTGCCGCTACTCAAAACCTTCATTCATTCAAAATTATAAGGTGCTTTAATCCACAGGTTAATTGTTATTACCTTAGTAAGCAACTTGTCAAACAAAAAATATGATTACAGTCGAAAAATTACCCATTATACAGGAAGATCCCTGGTTAGACCCTTATGCCAATGATGTTAGCGAGCGCTATCAACGGTATGCAACCGCCCGAAAGCATATTGAAGAAGCCGAAGGCAGCTTGTTACAGTTTGCAACCGCCCATAAATATTACGGTATCAATTTCGACAAGGTAAAAAACGGGTGGGTTTACCGCGAATGGGCGCCTAATGCCCACCAATTATCGCTTACAGGAGATTTTAATAATTGGGACAAGCACAGTCATAAAATGGAACGGAATGAGCGGGGAGATTGGGAAATTTTTCTGGACTATAACCAGTACAAAGATTCGTTTGTACATGAAAGCAAAATAAAGGTGCATGTACATGGCAACAATGGTGCTATGGATAGAATACCTGCCTATATAACCAAAGTTGTACAAGACCTTGCCACCTACGATTTTGCCGGCCAGCTTTGGTTTCCTGAAAAGCCATACCATTGGTCCGACAGTCAGTTTAACCCCAAAGAAAACCTGAAGCAACCCATTATTTATGAGTGCCATGTAGGCATGGCCCAGGAGGCGGAGAAAGTGGGTACCTACCGCGAATTTGCTGATAATATTTTACCCCGGATAAAGGAGGGCGGCTACAACGCTATCCAATTAATGGCGGTCATGGAGCATCCATACTACGGTTCGTTTGGTTACCATGTATCTAATTTTTTCGCTCCCTCTTCAAGGTTTGGAACACCGGAAGATCTAAAGTTTTTGGTTGACACGGCCCACGGTATGGGCATTACGGTAATCATGGATATTGTACACTCGCATGCCGTTAAAAACATGGCCGAAGGATTGAATGAATTTGATGGAAGTGATGGTCAATATTTTCACTCGGGCACTAAAGGCTACCACGAAGGGTGGGATTCAAAACTGTTTGATTATGGCAGATGGGAGGTAAAAAAATTCCTGCTCTCCAACGTTCGTTACTGGCTGGAAGAATTTCATTTTGACGGGTATCGTTTTGATGGAATTACCTCCATGCTTTATATGCACCATGGCCATACAGAGTTTGACCATTATGACAAGTATTTTAAAGAAGGCGTAGACTGGGATGCAGTTACTTATATGCAATTGGCAAACGCCGTTATACACGAGTTTAAGCACGATACCATTTCTATTGCTGAAGATGTAAGTGGTATGCCGGGTTTAACAAGGCAGCCCGAAGAAGGAGGAATGGGCTTTGATTACCGGCTTGCCATGGGCATACCCGATTATTGGATTAAGATTTTGAAAGAAAAGAACGATGAAGACTGGAATATTTATGAAATGTGGAGCGTACTAAATAATAGGCGCTATAAAGAAAAAACCATTGCTTATGCCGAATCGCATGACCAGGCACTCGTGGGCGATAAAACCCTTGCCTTCTGGTTAATGGATAAGGAAATGTATTTTCAAATGCGGGTTGAAGACAAGAACCTGGTAATTGACAGGGGTATTGCATTGCATAAATTAATCAGGTTGTTTACTATAAGCCTTGGCGGCGAAGGATACCTGACTTTTATAGGCAACGAGTTTGGACATCCGGAGTGGGTTGACTTTCCGAGAATAGGAAATGACTGGAGCCATCAATATGCCAGGAGACAGTGGTCTTTGGCGGATAACCCGGAACTGAAATATAAATACATGAATGAGTGGGATAGACAAATGATACGGGTAATAAAAGAAAACAACGTATTAAGCAGCGGACCGGCTCAACAAATTTTTATGGATACCGACAATAAAGTCATCATCTACGAAAGAAATAACCTGTTGTTTGTATTTAATTTCAGCATAGACACGTCCATATTCGGATACGAGTTTCCCGTGCCCGATAAAGGATCTTATCGAATCATTTTAAATTCAGACAATGGTGAGTTCGGTGGCTTTAACCGGATCGACAACTCTATAAATTATTCAACCGATGATAACGACAGGCTCAGCATTTATTTAACAAACCGGACAGCTTTGGTATTGAAAAAAATATAATGTTGCTATTATTGATAAAAAGTCCGCGTAAAAACCGGGCTTTTTTTTATTCCCCTCATCTTGAATAATGTTCAAAAACGTGGATGTATTTTAAATTTTACATTTAAACACAAGCTTTGACTGAATTTTGGTTAAAAATATAGCACTTACGAGGTGGTACAAAATGTATAATGTAAATTGCACAAGAATTTTAATCTTCTATTGAAATCATCTTTACTGAAGATTTCAAAAAATTACAAAGCAAAAGATTAGGTGAAGGCGCAAATAGAGTAGCTCAGCAAATGAGCTTTTTTAAGTCGTTGTAATATTCTACACCCAATTGCTGGCCTGGAGAAGCAGTGAAAACCAGTAATACTCAAAGAAAACGCGAATAGCAGCTTAGAGATTTTGTTTAAAACTAACTGCTTACAGAACCTTACTATTAAGCTGAACATGAATTTGTGTGGGGCTTTTATCTTTTAGAAATAAAAATTTCCAAGGTATCCATACAAAAGCATAAAATGTTTGCATGAAGTAAACGCAAATTTTAACTTGTTTGAACTGATAAAATAATTTTTTATGAAAGGTATTGTATTATGTGGTGGTCAAAGCCTGCGAATGGGTAAAGACAAAGGCTTATTGATTGGCAGTAAGAAAATTACCTGGGCTCAACAGGCATTTTCTTTATTATCTAAACTTGATTTAGAAGTAGCTTTTTCTATAAACACACATCAGTTTCCAACCTATAAAAGAGTATTTTTTTCGCATAAGCTAGTACCCGACAAAAAAGGTTTAACGGCTAAAGGTCCATTAACCGGTATACTTAGTGCACACAGCGCTTTCCCTAAAGAAGATTTGGTGGTGTTAGCTTGCGATATGATTGAAATGAAACTGGAAGTTTTGATGCATATGTACAATCAATACCAGGTTCACCCTGAGTATGATGCATACGTTTATAAAGACAAGTTTATGCAGGAGCCTCTCTGCGCCATTTATACTGCAAGGGGTTTAAAGAAGATTGCAGACATGCATAAAAACAACCTTCTCGAAAAATTTAGCATGATGTACGCTTTGGATCAAATAAACGTAATGTACATGCCAATAGTTCCTGAGAATAAGAAGGCTTTCTTAAATATGAATACGGTAAGCGATTTACAAAACGTTTAACGCAGATTCCAAAGGTGCTACCATTGTAAAATCTTCCAGGGGTGCTTAGCACCAGGAACATTCGTACCTGGCTGGCAATTCGTTAAAATGCGTTCCGGCAACAATATTATTGGTTGGGTCACCAACTGTTTGGTCGTACACGGTTAAGCAATGTTTGCACAGGTAAAACACTGTCGTAGGTTCATTATTGTCTTTTAATATTATAAGTCCCGGTTCAGGCAAAGTCGAATCCTCCGGTTTACTTCATAAAACATTTTACACTACGAAACAAGGTAGGTACCCCTTTATTCTTTTTCAACTTGCTAACTGATCAAAATCTACTCTGATGAATTGGGATTAAAGCCCGGCGTGTACAATAATTCGTACCGCTCCGGCGATTTTAACCTGTTCGTTTTCTGATCCTGCCTGTTGATGATAACACTACCAAAAATACCTGATCACATGCCGTTTTAATACCAGGCCATCCTCGTCGTTATCCTCTACCTGCCAGTTAAGTTCGTTAGCTAAATGGCGTACGTTTATGTGATTATTTCTACCGCTTCCTCAATTTTCTTGAATATCACAGGCCATTAATGATTTACATTACAGAAATTCCTATTCGATAATGTAAATATGAAAAAATCAAAAATTGGCTGCGATTTGCAAAGCTGTATGTTATGCCGTTCGTGTGTGAAAGAATGGATACCTGCCATAGAAGCAAACAGGCAAACATTTTTATATAAGAAGGGCACAATGTTATTTGAAGAAGGTGAGCCAATGTTGGGAATGTTTTTCGTTTACGAAGGCACAATAAAAGTCCACAAGAAATGGGGAGAAAAGGAACTGATTATGCGGTTTGCAAAAAAAGGTGATATAGTTGGTCACCGTGGCCTGGGAAACGAATTGACCTACCCCGTTTCGGCCACTGTACTGGAACCTTCAACTGTTTGTTTTATAAGCAATGAGTTTTTTCAATCTACCCTTAAAGTAAATCACGACTTTTTATATACGTTGATGATGTTTTTTGCAGAAGAACTAAAGGTTTCGGAAAGAAAAATGCGCAACATGGCCCACATGCCCGTCAAGGGAAGAATAGCCAATGCGTTAATGTTGCTGCAGAACAAGTTTGGAAAGACAGAAAACGGGTCTATAAATATTAGCTTAAGTCGACAGGACCTTGCCTCGTACGCCGGCACCACTTATGAAACTGTTTTCAGGGTATTGAATGAACTGGAAGAAGCAGGCTACATAACCACCTCAGAAAAAGAAATTGTAATTAGTAACGAAGAAGGACTTGGAGCCTTGTTTAGCGAGGCAAAGGGGTGAGTAATATCGGTTTTACACTCTATGCGCCGAATAACTCTGACAATTACATATTATTGGCAAAGAACTTGGGAGAAGAGAAGTACCAGTTATATTTTGGGAGAATGAATTGGTAATCCAGGCCCAGATCAACAAAACTTTGAAGCAAAAGCACAGGTATTCTTCTACTTTATAAAACAAAGCACTTAAAACTTTAAGGTTCTAAGTGCTTTTATTTTGTGGGCCCACTAGGATTTGAACCTAGGACCACCTGATTATGAGTCAGGTGCTCTAACCAACTGAGCTATAGGCCCTGCTCCCTTTTTACAGGGAAACTGCTTTTTTGAAGCGGTGGCAAATATAAAAGTTTTTCGTTTCGGGCAATCAGAAATTTTCAATGATTGTAAATTCTCCATTCGCTTACCGGCTGATGTAAGCGTACCTCCAAAAATTAAAGCGGTCAATTCATTTTGTATCAATTTCCTTCTTTCTCCTTTTTCAATATTTTGAATACCAGGCTATTGACATTCAACTATTGATATGTTACATTTAGCAATGGCCGTCCATGGAATGTACTTTTGGAAACAAACACCGCTATTCCGCTTATTGGTTCCTTTTATTTTAGGGATTATTTTTCAATGGTACATTGGTATTGGTCTTACTATCCAGATATTAATTGCCTCCTGTTGTATCGTTCTCTTTGGTTTTATAAACTGGCTGCCACAGCATAAAATTTTTACGTGGGGTTGGCTACGGGGTATCGCCATCATGGTTTTTCTTTTTGTAGCTGCCGCATTCATTACCTACAAAAACGATATACGTAACAATGATTTGTGGGTGGGCAACCTATATAAAAATGAAGGGGCCGTTATTGCTACCGTTCAGGAGCCACTCGTTGAAAAATCAAAATCGTACAAAGCACTTGCCGTTATCGATGCGATTTATACAAACAACAAATGGATTAAAGTAAAAGGAAACCTGCTTTTGTATTTTAAAAAGGATAGTTTACCACCTGCACTTACCTATGGTTCTCAAATTGTGTTTATCAAAGCGCTACAACCCATAACAAATCCTGGTAATCCCGGCAGTTTCAATTACCAGCGGTTTAATGCCTTCCGCGACATATATCATCAATGCTTTTTACAAACAGGCGATTATAAAACTACCGGAGTTGTCTCAAAAAATGCATTCAGGCAATGGTTGTTTGACTTGCAATTCTCTGTCATCAATGCTTTAAAAAAATATATTAAGGAAGAGCGTGAGCAAGGTGTTGCAGAAGCATTATTGATTGGGTATAGAGATGATCTTGACAAGAACCTGGTACAGGCTTACAGCAATACAGGCGTTGTCCACATCATAGCAATTTCGGGTTTGCACCTCGGCATGATCTATGGTACACTGGTATGGTTCTTCAAGCTGTTTAAAAAGAGAAAATGGCTGTGGTGGATTAAGCCACTTGTTATATTACTGGTGATATGGATATTTAGCCTGATAGCAGGGGCGGCTCCTTCCATTCTCCGGTCGGCAGTCATGTTTACTTTTATTTTGGCGGGTGAAAGTTTAGCAAAGAAACTTACCATCTATAATACGCTTGCCGCATCAGCATTTACGCTGCTTTGTTTTAATCCTTTTGCCTTGTGGGATGTTGGTTTCCAATTATCCTATGCGGCGGTATTAAGTATAGTGTTGTTTATGCAGCCCGTTTATAATTGGTTCTATTTTAAAAATAAATTTTTAAGAGCAGTTTGGAAACTGAACGCCGTTACCCTATCGGCTCAAATACTTACGGTGCCGATTGTATGCTATCATTT
>JAJAYD010000312.1 GCA_026786345.1 Chitinophagaceae bacterium | reverse complement strand
TATTTCACCCGATTGCGATAACAATGGCATACCCGACGGTACTAACGGTGCGGTATGGGCAGGAAATATTGTAGATGCTGAAACCATCCAAAAATTCAGCGCTACAACAAATGCCGCCAATGGCGATGATAATGATAACAGGCAGGATGAGGACGGTTTAACACCCCCCGCAATCCCTTTAAACCTGGGTTATAGTTACACTTTTAACGTACGGCTCAACAGTAACCAAACCGGCAAAACGGTGTACTATGGCCTTTGGTTCGACTGGAACAGCGATGGTAACTTTAATAATGACAATGCTACCGGTACTGGCCCTGCGTTTTACAGTGGCAGTGGTGTAGCCACCAGCCCTGTAGATATACCTGTACTTGTAAAAGCACCTGCTACCGCAGGTAGTGGTGCAGGCCAGGCCAACCTTGCCAGCTACAAAACCAGGCTTATAGCCAGCGATGTACCTGTAACCAGCAGCATGTTTGGCGGCACATTTGCCAATGGTGAAATAGAAGACTACCAGGCTGCTGCTGTTATATTGCCTGTAACCTTTGGCAACATGAGCGCCCAGGCTAAAGAATGCAATGTGTATGTGAGCTTCGATATATTGACACAGCTGAATGCGAGCCATTTTGAAATAGAATATTCCAATGACCGGGGTGCGAAATGGAGCCAACTTGCCGCTATACCCGCAAGTGGCAGCAGTAATATATCTCATAGCTATTCTTATATTCATACTCGTCCGGTACCCGGCATCAACCTCTACCGTATTAAAAATGTAGATAGAGACGGCAAGTTTATGTATAGTGAAACATTGAGTGCCAACAATACTTGTTCGGGTAAAGGCGGTATTATCAGCTACCCCAATCCTGTACATGCTACACTTACCGTGTTGTTGCCCATCAATACCGGAAAAGTACAATTGCGTATTACCGATGCTGCAGGAAAGCTGGTACAAAATATCACTACTCAAAATTCGCTTAATACCATCAATACCCACCTGCTGGCCGGCGGCATGTACATCCTGGAAGTGCTGAATGCTAATAGGGTTGTGTATAGCAGTAAGTTTATAAAGGAATAACAACAAGTTTATAATAATAAAGAAGAGGCTGTCTCAGAACTATGAGGCAGCCTCTTTTATGTTTGCGGCATGTATATCATCTCCAGGGTGGTAGTTCCGAATCCGCTTTACAGCAGGGAGAATTGACGAATAGAAAGGATATCCGCAGTTAGGCTGGATATGAGGGAAGCTGGCGGCACAGGCCCGGGCTTACAGTTTACGGACAGACTGCCGCCAGGAATCACAAGGCTGAACCCCTGGGTTAGTAAAGGGAAACTTTTTTTGAATCAACTTCTCATTTTAAAGCTGCCGCCGGTGGTGTTGTCACCAAGAGTCAATGAGTGGGTTAACCCACATTGCAGCTAACCATACCCAAGTTCAAGCATAGTAGGGGTTTCAATTTTGTTGGGTGGCGGTTTGTGTACTACAAATTTGATTTGCTTAAAGGGTTTTGATTTTTGTTGTTTCAGGGCATTGTGGATTTGTTTGAGGTCTTCGGTTGGTTCGGTGCATCGCTTAATTTGTATCATTTTATCGTAACTGTTTTGTGCTGTTGTCAGTACTGATTTTTGTGTAGAGGCTTTTCTTTTTATTTCCTTCCAATCATCATTGATGCCCGATTGTTTTAGCTGATATCGTATGGTGTTTACCAACCAATAGGCCAATAATCCAAGATGCAAATGAGCCATTGTTGCATTATCATTTTTATGATAAATGGGGCGCAGGTCTAAATCTGTTTTCAATATTCTAAAGGTAGATTCTATCTCTCTGATGGTATTGTAAATCATCCATTCCAAGGCTTCGTCTGTATCTTCTAAATTTGTCCTTAAAAAATATACCCCCAATTTTTTATTAGCTTCCTGGGCTTTTACCACATCCTTTTGCCAGCTTATATTTTTTACTGTTTTGGTAGCGGTGTCAATATCAAGGGTGATGTTGTAGAGATGATGGATGGAGGGGTATTTTTGTTTGGCCCTGCCAATCCTTTGCTGCACTTTATCTGCTTTCTTAATGCCCCTTGGTTTGCTTAAGCTTTGTTTTATTAAATTTAATTGTTCTTCATAGCCCTGCTCCAACCTGTTTTTGATGCCTTGCTCTTTCATTGCTTTGGCGGGACTTTCTACCTTCAAAAAACTATCTGTATATTTTTCACTTTGCACCAATGACAGCCTTATTATCTTTTTAGATTTTGTAAGCAAATACGTTTCCTTGCCTTGCTGCACAGGTTTATAATCTTTTAATTTCGACCTGCTTACCACCACATATTTGTAGCCTTGCCGGGTTAAAGTTGCCAGGTTTTTTTCGGTAGCAATGCCTGCATCCATTACTACTATTGGCTTTGCGGATGTACTGGTGTTGCTGCTTAATTTTTCAATGAGTGCTGTAATGTCTGATGTATCGGCATAGTTTCCTTCGTGGATAGCTGAATATTTTATGAAGCCTTCTATGTTAATAACCATTGCCAGTACCACCAATTTGGCATCACTACGCTTTTCTTTGCTGCGTCCATACATAGCCAATTGGCTATGTCTTTTATTGCCTTCAAAATAAGTATTGGTAAGGTCGTACAGCATTATTCTGTCTTGCAGATCAAAGAGTTCATTGGTAGTGGTAGATAAATGTTTTTCGATGGCTGCTTTGTGTTGGTATAAATCTAAAGCACTTTGATACAGCTTGTCTTTAGTGATTTTATGTAGATCATAGCCTGTAATATCGCAGATGGCAGAGTTGTCTTTTATCCATTTGCTGGTTGCCAGTTCTGAGCATGGGTACACTGCCCTGCTTATCACTTGTGTCATGGCGAGTTGAATCTTTTCTTCACTCCAGCCAAGGTTTTCAAATAGCTCATTAAGTTTTAGTTGATCCCATGTGTTGGCACATATCCATTCTGTGCCTATCTCTCTTGCTTCTTTATGTTTTATGGTAGCTGCTTTTACAAGCCGGTGTTTTTCTTCCATCGTTTTACGGTCGATGGTTTTCTTTACAATCATCTCGTTCCAAAACTTATTTACCCAGCGCACTACTTGTAAGTCTGTTTCTTCAAAAAGGGCTAATTCATTTTTATATCTTTCATTAAGATGGTCAACTACTTTATCTTTTTGCTCCCTGGTTGCATCTGCCCAAAAGCCAATATTTAAAAGGCCGGATTCAAGTGATAAATGCAACTATTTTCTTTTTATAAATATCGTTCGGTGTTTCAAAGTTAAAGCGTTTTCTAGGTCGATTGTTTAATTCGCTTTCTACGTGTTTTACATATTCATCAGTAATGGTATTGAAGTCTGTTTTTTTGGGAATATATTGCCTGATTAGCCCGTTTAAATTCTCGTTCGAACCTCTTTCCCAACTATGGTATGGGCGGGCAAAGAAGAAGTCTATATCCAACGATTCACTTATCATTTTATGTGCCGCAAATTCCTTTCCATTGTCTGATGTAATGGTGTGTATAAACGGTTTCCAGTCTTGTAAAAGTGCTATCGTGGCTTTGGCCAATTCATCGGCATCCTTACTTTCTAACTTCTCCATTTTTACCATTCCTGTTACCCTATCATTAATAGTAACAATGGCTCCCTGATGGTTTTTACCAATAATGGTATCTATCTCCAAATCGCCTATCCGCTCCCTTTTTTCTACCGCTGGTGGCCGTTGGCTAATGTCTACCCTATCTTTTATGATACCCCGCCGATCCTTTGCTGAGCCCCGTTTACGATACCTTTTGTCCTGGGTTCTAAGGTGTTCAAATAGCCTGCCTTTCTTACGCTTGTCTGTCCACAAGTATTGGTATATCCGTTCATGGCTTACACAGTCTACGCCTTCTTTTTTAGCCAAACCCACTATTTGTTCCGGGCTATATTTTTTGGTCAATTGATCATCTACATACAGTTTTATTATGGAAGTAAATGTTTGTCTTTTAGACTTTGATATATGCCTGTCATCAGATTTGCGTTGTGCCAACCCAGCATCGTATTTACCACTACGTTTATCGGCATTACGGGCTATCTCACGGCTTAGTACAGACTTGTCCTTGCCAATCACCTCGCATATCTTTTTACGACTTAATTCAGCTTGTAACATACCTGCTATCACATACCTTTGTTCAGTGTTATTTGACTCATAATTGACAACTTTTGACGTTAGCCAATATAGAGTATTTAATCTAAGGGAGAAAAGAGCTTAGGCTCCGTTCTCCTTTTTTTAAATTACAGCTAATAAAAACTACCATTAGTTGCATTTATTTGTTGAATCTAAGAAAGATAGACAAGTTCTGTTTCTGGTACGGCATAAAAAATAACAAATTTATCCTTTTAAAAAAGCGGCTATAAAACATTTTAAATTAATGCACTCGTATTCGCATTTATTTCGATGGTTGGCTATCTTAGCGATGCCTGCTATGCGGTGACACCCTACAAAATTCGGCAGGAAAAATACTTTTTAACTTGCAATACTTCACTTTTAAGGGCGACCTTACCGACAATTTTTGTACCTTCGCAGCATGTTTTACAGACGAAAAGTTATATTAGCCTTACTGCAAGCATTTGACGGAAATTTGCCTAAAATATCCTTGCAAAAATTGCTTTTTTTGTTTGCAAACAAACAATCCAAACCTGATTACGATTTTGTTCCTTACAGATTTGGCTGCTATTCATTTTCAGCCAATGCCGACCTTACGGCAATGGTTGGACATGGGCAATTATCGGAAGACCAAACGAGTTTTACAAAAATCGGTTCGGTTGACTATGTAAAAACACTTAATGAGAAAGATAAAAAAATCTTAATTGACATTAAAAACACTTATGGCAAGTTGACAACAAATTCTTTGATGAAGTTGACTTACTTAAACTACCAGTATTATGCAATCAATAGCGTTAAGGCGAAAGAAATTTTAAGTGATGAACAATATGGTAAGGTATTAAATGAAAAACCAATAAATAACAATACTATTCTTTATACAATTGGTTACGAAGGAATTTCTTTAGAAGAGTATTTAAATCGGTTGATTAAAAACGATGTGAAGGTTTTAGTGGATGTTAGAAACAATGCCCTGAGCATGAAGTTTGGTTTTTCAAAAACACAATTGAAAACTTTTTGTGCCAGCTTAAACATTGAATATTTACACATACCAGAAGTTGGTAT
>JAJAYD010000311.1 GCA_026786345.1 Chitinophagaceae bacterium | reverse complement strand
GCTGTGGAAGGTTATTGAAGTTTTCAGCGTTTTCAACACCCACAATCGTAACATCTGCTGGCACTTCAAAATTTGCATAATCCGCTACATAAGTAAAAAGACCAGGGTGGGGTAGCAGCGTAACAGGTTGATGGTTTAGAGTAACATTCATCGGCTCAGGCGTGGCAACCATAAAGCCTGTAAAGCTTCTTAATCTTTTTGTTTTAGAGTTGGAAGTAGCTTCAACCAACGCCGACCTGTTGGTTGTATTGCTTTGCATTGTTTGCACATAAGCTTGAAGGTCGTTTATACCAAAGCGGTTGTGCAGGTAAGGCGCAAGAGCTGCAGCCGAAGGTGCAAAAAGATAAGTTCTGCCCCGGCCCTGCATCTGTTTTTGCAACAAACCTTCCTGTAGTAATTCATCCACTACCTCATGTTTTAAACTGCTTGCCGGCAGCTTTTCTAGCTGCTGCAGCAATAATAATTTAGCGGCTATATGCAGGGGTAATTTCATGCTAAGGCGTGCTGGGTAAGTATGCGTTTAACACGTGTAAAACTACGGTTATCCTTCTCCAATTTGTAAATATGACGGTAGGCCAGCGCATCGTTTTCAGTAGGGGAGCCATTGATGAGCCAAATGTTACGGGCCGATGCAAAATCTAAAATTCCTCTTACGTTTACCGGGTGCAGCCTACCAATTTCGTCCATCATGCAATGGAGCTTGAAGTCTTTAAAACGCTTGCTGGCGCCTTCTTTAAATACATTCAGCAGCATAATGTTTATCATGGCCTTTACCAGTACATCTGTGCCTTCGCTGCCAACATTTGCAAGACGTTCTACCCAACCGGTATCGTTCTTATTCTCCACGATCCTGAATTTGATTTCGAATGAATCAGACAGTGAGATGGTATCCCTCCGCAGGTTTTGAATCTCCCTGATCAATTGCTTTAGCAGGTCTACCGCTTTCTTGTTCTTGCTTTCAGAATCGTGTTGCGTAAACAGGTTTGTTGCTCCCAGCTCAAAGCCGCTCTCGCTGTTAAACTGTTGTATCAACTTCAATACTTGCACCACCTTGTTGTCGCTCTCATCCATCTTCATTTCTATCTTCTGGATTACGCCAACGGCAATGCTATTGTTTTGCGTAAAGTCGTTGTTGATCTTCGCAATGATCTTCTGTATTTCTCCTTCACTGCTGGTAAGTTCGTTGGTTTCTTTACCTATCAGTTTAATAATGCCTGCATAACGTTCATTAACCCGCTTTTCAAATTCGGCTATGCGATTGTCCTCAATAAACTGCTGTAGCTTCTCAGCAAAATCCAGGTAGTCTTTTTTGTCTATTAGGTTGGAGGCAAACTTGAAAATATTGTTGGATGTAAAGTGGCTGAGAAATTTGTTGATCACTTCTTTTACTTCATTCACCTGCTCAATAATAGCATAATGAATCTCTTTGATGGTTCTTGCCAGTTCTTTACAACGTTTGGCTTTAGATGCGGTAGCAAGGGTTTTATCAACAGCAAGCAATTGGTACCAATCCAACTGTTTAATGCCTGCATATTCTTCCAAATCTTCATTTAGCCTGTCAAGCAACAGCCGTAAATTTTCAATAGTCTCATTTACGGTATTTATTTCTTCTTGCTGAGCGTTTACCTGGTTGATGAATTTACTTTCCTCGGTAAGCATTTGTTGTTGCAAACCCTGCCGATTGTTCTTAAACTCATCCTCCTTATCTAACAATTCCCTTTTATCTTTTTTGTATTCGGCAACTGTATCTCTTTTGTTTTCTATAAAGGTCAGTTCGTTTAATAAAATGCCGAGTTGTTGTTCTATCTCATTCAGGCGTTTTGTGTCGGCGCCGCTGGCCTGCAATTCATTTTGTTGTTGTTGCCTGATGGCTTCTTTCCGCTGGTTGTTTTCATCTTTTGTGTGTGCCAGTTCATTCTTTATTTCTTCCCGGGATAGTTGCATGGCACCTATAGCTTCAGCAATCTTTTGCTCCCGTTCTTTTTCTTTCGCTTTTACAAACTTTTCAATCTCATCCTCTACCTTTTTTGCCAGGTCTTTTAATCGCTTCTTTTCAGTTTCGGCTTTCACAACAACTTCAATGGCTGCCTCCAAAGCGCTGTTTTTCCCAATACCTGCTTTCGTATTCCAGTCGGTGAGCGCCAGTTCTGCATTTTCTAATTTATGTTGATATTGTTGCAGTTTGTATTCCTGCTCTTTGGTTTCGTCTTTATGCTCCCGCAACTGAATAGCAATTTTTTTATGCAGTTTAGTGGTCTCTTCATCCCATTTTTCCTGCCACTTACCAAACCCGGTCATATGCTTTTCTACCTGTAGTAATAAAGCTTTTTTGTCGGCCTCATAATCTGCAGAAGTCTTAGCTATCCTTTCAATTTCCTTCAGGTCTACTGAAACACCATATAGCGTGGATGCCTCACTTACAATCTTTGGATTAAGGTCGTTCATAAACAATACCTCTTCATCGCACACTTTTCCAATGGTGGCGCTCCATTCGGGCTTGTTGGTATTCAGCCATTCAAACAAGGAACCTTTCGTATTGTCCAGTTTGTTATTAATGGCCTTAACCTGCTGTTGTAAAGCCGTAATGTTAACATCGTGTTTTTCTTTTTCGCGTTGCTGTTTTTCACTCCGTGATGCCTCTTCAAAGTCCCATTGTTTTTGAATGGTTTCGGACTGTGAACGCAACGCCTGTATGGTTAACAGCGCCTCTTTTACCTGGCTCGTTAAAGTGCTGATGTCTTCTTTTGCCTGCTTAATGTCTTCATCGTACCAACGTTTATGGCGGGTCTCTGCTTTTTTTATTTCAGCTTGTTGTAAACGATCCCCTGCATCTTCCACTGCATGCAGCGCATCATTTAATTTTTGTTGATGTTGCTTTTTGTTGGCTTCAATAAGTGCTGCATATTGTTTTATAAGTTCTTCTTTTTGTTGCAACAAGCCTGTTTCAATTGTGAGTTGTTGCTCTTTGCGGTGGTTGACAGATTCTATAAACTGGTTATCCAGTTCTTTTAGCAGGGCATTGTATTTTTGAGTGGTTTCCTGGTATTGAACCGAAAGCAAGGTTTTTTCGGATTGAAGATTATTAGCTTGTTTTTCAAACGCTGTTTTTTTATTTACCCTTTCAACAATGCTTTCAATATCGATGCGGCTATAAAGTTCCTTTTTATCCTTTACCGATTTTAGTTTGTCGTCTAGTAAAGTAATTTCACCCACCAATTTTTCTTTCTTGTTGTTGTACCTTTTTTTTATGTCTTCCAATTTGGCAAACAACTCCTGTCTCCGGCTAGTTTCTTTTTGTATGTCTTTTGATAGAAAGGGGTGTTGTTGTGTAGCCTGTTCAAAAGCCTGTTCCAGTTGGCTGCTCAACTCCAGTTGCTCTCTTTCCTGTTTCTTAATTAATACATACAGGTCGGAAATCAGGTTGGCCTGTTTTTGGACGGCGGGTTGTTTAAACTGGCGTATGTCTTTCAGTTGTTCTTCAAAATCTTTTAACTGGTATTGATAGGTGTCCAGCTTTATTACAATGTCGTCATCGTTTAACGAATGGATGATGGTTTCTTTTATAAACTCAGCTTCCAGCTTGCTGTTTAAAAATACATTCTGGATAGTACGTGGAATGTTCTGGTACTGGCGGCTTTCGAGAAAAGCATATTTTCTTAAATCCTTTTTTCCTTCGTTATTACCATACAAAATGTCACGGTATTCATCGTAGCGATCAATCTTGCGACTGCTGTCAATTCGCTTAATATCAAGGCCTGCCCGTATCTTATCCCAGGTATCCATCACGCTGCCGTCAGCCTCAATAAACAGGTCTTTGTTATAGGGGGCATCAATAAACCTGAAACATACTTTACCCTGCGATTTAAAAGCCAACACACAAAAGGAGCCGGTTTCTTTTACTACTTCATAAACAATATAGCTGTTGGCAAAAGGCAGGTAATACTCAGCAAAATTTTTCTTTTCGCGGCTAATGCCCAGCTTTAGTGTATCGGCATTGTAAAAAAATAATATGCTTCGCAGCAAGGTGCTTTTACCTACGCCTTGTGTTCCAATAAAATGCACATTGCCATCTATCTGCACTTCGCCGTAGGCAATGGATGCACTGTTTATAAAAACAACTTTATTTAAATATCTCATGCTAAATTTCGGTAGGTATGTTAATGCTCAGTATCAGTTCTTCCAGGTAGGCAAATGAGGTTAATACTTTGTAGGTGTCGTTGATCTCGTTTTCTTTTTCAATAAAATTGTCGCGCCGCAGCATGTCTATAATTTTTTCTATGCTGGCCTTGTAACTGTCTTCTTTTGAATATTTTTTCAGGCTTTCCAGTTTGTTCTTTAGGGTGGCATCAACATTAACGCGTACCAAAATGTCGGATGGTGTAAACCTGTAACCTGCGCCAAAAGTGGTTTCGAACGTTTTAAAAAAATCAAGGATGTCTATCCATTTATAGGCCACTTCAATTTTGCGTTCCATGTCGGCCTTTGCCTCGTTGCGGGTAAAGTAAAAGTATTCGTTGCCTTTCTCCAGGTTAAAGTTGATAGCCTTAAAATATTCGTGCAGGTCGTCGTAATATTCCTCGATTACATTATACCATCTTCTTTCTTCGTCGTTGGAGGCATTGCTGCAAATAAACTGGCCCCGGCCCAGTTTCTCAAATATAGCGGCTGTTTGTTTGGGTAATTGCATGCAATATTATTTTGGATACACCATGGCAAATTCAATGTTTTGTTGTCGCTGGTATTCCTCTGTTATGTTTAATTCGTTTTGATAGGTAGACACTACCTGGCAATAAATATTAACCCTTTCCTCAAAATCTACCGGGCGTAAAAACCGGTAGTGCATAATAAAGTCAAACAGGTGGTTGCCTGCAGCAGAAAAGCTGTTCTTTATTTCGTCGAGGTTGATAAAAACCTGCTGTTCATATTGATCGTCGAAGTACTCGGGATCTATCGTATTAGCAACAGGTAGCTTAGCCTTTAAGCCGGTACGTATTCTTTTTGCTGCTCGTTGTTTAATCTCAATCAGGTCGTCGCTCTGCAGGGCATCCATCGATAATTTAAGCGGGTACGAAGGATTTGATTCAAACACCACTGCGGTGTTTTGCCTAAGTATGTCTATAAAATCTGATTTGTTTTTTAGGTCAAACTGGTCTTTCAGATATTTTACCTGTTTGAGCTTTTCAAGCACCTTGCTGTGGTATTTTACCTGGTTCAGGTAGTCGATGATCTGCTTTTGCAGCTCGATGGAGTTGTGGCGCAGTTCGTTAATACGGTGCCTTAGCTGGGTAACAATTTGCTTTAACTCTTCGTCGAAGGCCGAGGTAAAAAATGCCTGTTCTTCCGTGGTGATCAATAGCTCGGTTTGATCAAGCAGGACACTGATGTCTTTTCGTTTAAGATCGTAATGCTCCAGCTTGGCAATCTTAATGGTATAGTTGGGTTCCGTTTTAAATGTGTTATCGATGTTCCGTAACAGGTCAATCATGTTCCTGAACGAAATGCGACTGATCTTACGCAAGGTGTTCTTAATAGTCTTTAAATAAGCATATTGCCTGTCGGCATTATTTTCCTGCAGGTGGTACAGAATATTCTGTTTTACCTGCTGTATGTTCTCATTTATGTACGAAATGTTGATCTCTTCATTCACTTCAAGGATGGTCTCAAAAAATTGCAGGTATTGGTCGTCCAGTTCAATGTAAGGACCGTTTTTGGTCAGCACTCCATGGGTCAGCAAAAAATCGATACGTTCCTCTTTATCTTCCACCAATGCAAGGGCAATATCCAGTTTGTACGGGATCTTGCGTTTTTCAAACACCTCTGTCAACAGTTTCTTTTCCCTGTCAAAGGTTTTTAAAAGCTCCGATATGTTGTGAAATGATACCAAATGTTTGGGTTGTGCTCTTTTTGTTTTAAAAGGGCTGCAAAATAAAAGCATTCTAACCATATAAATTCCGGGTTAAAATTCTGTCAGTTTTGTTGTAGCCACAACTTTAGCGTGGCACAATTGTAACATACCTAAGTGCCAGGTCTTTATGCAGCGCATGCTGTATTAAAGAATTGTCCTTTTGAAATGGGTAGTTATTACTTTATTTTAATCTAATTACATGAAAACATTCCTGACTTTTTTAATATGCTTCTATATGAGTTCAATCGCCAATAGCCAGTTCGTTAACTACAGGCATCTGTTAATCTTTGGCAAGGAAACACAGCCTGCAATGGTTAAAAAACAAATGGAATTACTTGACAGTGTTAAGGCAGGTGTAGCAGAGCGGGATATAAAGATTACGTTGGTGCCAACAGGCAGCGAACTCCACAGGAAGTATAAAACCAAACCAGGCGCATTTACCATAATCCTGGTGGGCAAAGATGGTGGCGAAAAGCATCGCACCACTACCTTCCTTAAACCACAAGAGCTGTTTTCCATTATTGATGCCATGCCCATGCGAAGATCGGAGATGAGAAAGAACGATTAACTTTTGCATGTTTATTAGGGTTTGGTTACCAGGATACCGCATTTCAAAATGTTTTTTCTAACTTACCTGTCATCACAAACTAACTACTGTAATGGTAAAGAAATATGCTTTTATTTCTTTTGTTTGTTTACTGGCAATCACTTGCCATTATAAAGGTTTTTCCCAGTCAAAAAGAGTATACTCCAGCAACGAGTTGAGTTTTCAATATGGTTTTACTTTGAAAGGCCTGGTCGAATTCAGCCTTAAAAGATCAAGTCAAAAACCAGTGTTTCGGTTGTGTGCCGATTTTGGTATTGGATCAAACCTGCTTGCCAGGGCTTTGTATTTTTCTGTTAATAACGAGCTGCAATTGTATAATGGCGGCCTGGGCAGCAGACGAAGAGAAGGACATAAAAAGCCATCTGTCAAAATTGACTTTATCAATGCATTTACTTTAACCTCGGGATTTAATAATTATTTGACCTCCGATAGTTTTCCTGCAATTGTAAGCAGCAATCGCAATGTGCCTTTGTATTATTTTTCAAACTTTACTTACCCTGCCTTGCAGAATCCTTACGATTACTCTGTTTCTGCAGGAACAATTTTTGTTCACTCGTTTGATCAATTAAAAAGCAACCAGCGCCTGGGCTTTTTTAATCTACACTCCAGGCGATTGCAGTTCTCATATTACAACGATGGCGGTGCCCCTTTTGACGAAACCTATTTGGGCGACAGTAAAGACCGCTACTATTCGGGCGGCGCCCTCATTAGTTACACTGGCAACCCGGTAACCAGTTTAAATCTTATTGAGCTATCCTTTAATAAGTATACCGGGTATTCAAAAAATGCATTTGAAGTTTCTAATAAACTGGACCTTGCTTTTGTTGACTATAACAATCCCGAAGAAAAGTATTACAATAAAAGCCTGTGGTCGCTCAATATTTCAGACCCCGAAAAAGGGTTCGGCATAAACATTAACCGGTATAATTACACCGACTGGGATATTCAACACCTGATTCACTTTTCAATTTATAATTCGTTTCACCTGGTACCCTACGACGATTATTTTTCAATCAGTGGGATCTATTATCACAATTATACCAATATTGGGTTACGATGAGGAGCTATTTGATAATATTATTTTTTGTTGTTTGCTGCAACGGCTGTGCGCGGGGTAAATATTTTGTAGCTGATATTTTTAGAAAGGGTGATACAGAGAATTTACAAGAGTTGACACTTGATACCACCTATCATTACTATTTGCGGGAGGTGTATAGAGATAAAAATCAGCGAATGGAAAACGTGCTGAAATCAAACGTTTCAAAAAATGATACGGCCAATAAAACACGCATAGAAATTGAATACCTGCTCATTTCGCGGATGCATAAAATTGTTATCTATATTTCCACCATTCCTGATATATACGAACATTATTATTCTTCCAATTTACCTGGCGACAGTTTGATCAATGCTTATGACTTTAATACGTTTCACTTTGGGTGTTTTGACGAACAGGGTGAAAGTATTTTTTTTAGATCGCCTGATGGCAAAAAGATGCTTACCTGGGATATAAGACCGTTTGTGAATGAAGTCTATCCTGAAAAACTTACCATACGGGAAATTGCTATTCAAAAAAACGGTGATCTGCAAAACGTAGTCCTCGTTAACAGGGCACTTGCTGAACCTATTACGTTTATTCATCAAAAAAATGGAATGATCATCTTTAAAGTGCGGCCACGCACCGATGCACCGGTGGCAATTGACAGCAGTTTGTCAAGATTGATGTTTCAGAAATTATATTTTAAGCAAGTAAATAACGGGTACAACCTGTATTTCAGGTTTGATAAAAACATTGCAAATTCAACCGACTCAGCAATAGGCTTCGGTCGTCGTAAAATCAGGTATTCGCTCTTTTAAGCATGAGATCGTTTGGCATGGCGATACCAGTAAAAGCAAAATCTATTTTTCAACTTAAAAGCTGTCTAAATTTAAATCTTGTAAATACCATTGGTACCAACGAGCATAATATAGACTTAACCACATACAATCATAGGCACATACTTTCGTACCCTGAGCGGACTCGAAGGGTCACATAGACTTCTATGTTTGTATTTACTCTGTATCTATGTGCTCCCGATGGTTATCGGGATGGTAAAAAAAATTTGTACACTATAATCTTTGCAATAAAATTTAGGCAGCTTCTTAAAATGAAGCGTTTATTTTTATTGAAGTAAAACCAACCTAACAGTCAACAATTATGACAACCAAAACCACCAACACGATTTACTGGATCTCTACCATTTTATTTGCCTTACTTATGATATTCTCCGCTGTAGGAGGGCTTCAACCCAGCCAGCAGGCAATAGACTTACTGCACACCAATATGGGCTATCCCATATATTTTATACAGTTTATAAGTATAGCAAAATTGCTGGGCTCCATTGCAATTTTAATCCCGGGTTTAAACAGCATTAAAGAATGGGCCTATGCAGGATTATTTTTTGATCTTGCCGGTGCATTGTATTCAGGTGTTGCCTCCGCAGGTAAGTTTGATCCAATGATGCTAACCATGCTTATTTGGGTAATACCGGGTATTGTTTCTTACTATTTCTGGCATAAGAAAATGAAAGGGACAATTCTTTCATAACCAACATTTTCACCTTTTTAAGTTCAGATCAGACCTATTTAGAATATTTTGGGACCAAGGTTTTTATGTGAAGCACAACCGCCAAATTCCAGCTTTCACTATTTCCTTTTTTCTTTAAAAGTTTGCTCCATTCTCCGTTTAAAAATTTTAGTGTAGCCAACTGGAAGAAGCCTCGTTATAATGTCAATTAATCTACCGTCGTTTCCGATTATCAAGCGGGGTTTCCTCTTTTCCACTGCATCCAATATAAGTTGGGCAGCTTTTTCGGGCGATGTCATTGCAATCTTTTCAAATGTTTCGGTGGACTCATTATGCATTGCTTCGGTTACTTGAGTACCCCTGGGTTTTGCAGCCCGCATAATATTTGTTTTAATCCCACCCGGATGAACACTTGTGGTATGAATGCCGGTTCCTGACAGCTCCATTCGCAGCGCTTCAGTAAAACCCCTTACGCCAAATTTGGCAGTGCAATAAGCTGTTTGGTTCACAAAGCCGCCCAAACCAAATACGCTTGACACGTTAACGATGTGACCCTGGTTTTGCTCGAAAAAATAAGGATAAAAAGCTTTGGTCAAACGGATTACACCCCACAGGTTGATGTTCATCAGCCATTCAAAATCGTCGAGGCTGGTATGTTGAAAGTCGCCGCTATACAACCCTACACCGGCGTTATTGATTAGCACCAATTTACGGTTGTGCAGCCTGGGAATAATGTCTGTAGCAAAATCGCAGATAGCTTGTTTGTCGGCCACATCAAGCGTATGCGTTTCCATTTGCAGACCTTGCTGCAAACCCAGTTGTTTTGTTTCTTGCAGGGCTGTGGTATTAATATCTGCAGCAATAACAGCGGCGCCACATTTAGCAGCTTGCAACGCCAATTGCCTGCCAATACCCGAGGCAGCACCCGTAATAATTAGAACACAGTCGTTCAGTGGAGAATGGTACATTAATAATATTTTTAGTAATAGCGCAAGGTTATTTAACCTATATAACAGAAGGTGTTTTAATCGCAGTTTTGCTCATCAATTTGGGCCACCCTTTTTAATAAAGGTTCCGCCTTTTCTAAATGGTTGGTAGCCTTATATAATAAAGCCAGATTGTATAAACATGTTGCAATATTCGGATGGTTTGGACCAAAGCTTCTTTCAACAATTTCCAGCGCCCTTTTCATTAAGGGTTCTGCGTCCTCTAAACGATTGGTATATTTTAGTACTTGCGCAAGGTTGTTTAAACGAATAGATACATCGGGATGATTAGGACCTAAATTTTTTTCATCAATTTCCAGCGCTCTTCTTAATAAAGGTTCCGCATCTGTCAAATGTTTAGTTTCAACCAGTAATTGTGCAAGGTTGTTTAAATCTTTTGCAACGTTCGGATGGTTTGGACCAAAGTTGTGTTCATCAATTTCCAGTGCGCGTCTTACCAATTTTTTTGCCATCTCAAAATGTTTAAAATCCTGCATAAATGC
>JAJAYD010000310.1 GCA_026786345.1 Chitinophagaceae bacterium | reverse complement strand
TATCCGGTTGTTGAGCTGGCTTTTTATTTCCGGCGCAGCCGAAAAAAAATAAGAAGACAAATAATAAAATTCTCATCATTGCTGACTAATATAAAGAAATTGTGCCGTGCCCTTTATTTTTGAAACTTGCCTGCTTATACTTGCAAACCTTTTAATAGCATCTTTACAACATGAAAAAATACGCCATCATTGTAGCGGCCGGCTCAGGAACCCGTATGGGTTCGAATATGCCAAAGCAATTTTTACCTCTTGCCGGCAGACCACTTTTATACCATACCGTTAAGGCTTTTTTGCACTCTTATGCTGACCTAACGGTGCTATTGGTGGTCAGCAAAAATTTTACTGCCAGGGCTACAGAAGTTGTATCTGAACTGAATACGCAGAAAAGAATTGAAATTGTTGAAGGTGGAGCAACGCGTTTTCAATCGGTACAAAATGGCCTGCGAAAAGTTGAAGAGCCTTCTATAGTTTTTGTGCATGATGGCGTAAGGTGCATGGTAAGCCGGCCATTGATAGATCGTTGTTACCAAATGGCGCTTGCAAAAGGCAGTGCCATACCAGCGGTTGCTGCAACAGATTCAATAAGGATAGCTGCCAATGGCACTCACCACATAGAGGACCGGAATAATGTGTACATTATTCAAACACCACAGACTTTTCAATCAGGTATCTTACTCGATGCTTTTAAACAGTCGGAGCTTACCTCGTTTACTGATGAAGCATCGGTGGTGGAGGCCAATGGAGGCGTTGTACATTTGGTTGAAGGTGATTATGATAATATAAAAGTTACCCGTCCTGTTGATCTGCTGATAGCCGCGCAGATAATGGAGCAACGTTTAGCGCTTCAATAAATTTATGGGCCAGGGTAAATTGTTATAATTAACCATGTAGTACGGCTGGTTAATGGCACCAAAATTTTGGTAGAATGTTTTAACGCCGGTAAGATCTGAACCTTCAAAATCTAAGATCAATTCCTGTCCTTCAAATTCTTTTATAATAGCATCCATCAAAAAATGATTCGCTGCTATTTTCCTACCCTTTTCAGTTGTGGAGTTCATCAGGTTGTATAACCGCCTGTTGTCTTTTAGTAGTAGCGCAATAGCCAGCAGTTCCTGCCGGTCGTTAACTACCTGCCTGCACACAACGTTACCTTCTTTTTGTAAGATAGATACCAGCGTTTTAAACCTGCTGTAATCAGTCTTGCTTACATGTGGCATGCGGTCAGCATAATTTGTAATGTAGGTATCTATAGCCAGGTTTGTGTTGTGCTGCGATGCGTAAATGAGCTGTTGCTTATTGCTTTTTTCAAGGTTGCGAAGCAGATCGTTTGCGTACGATTGTTGAATGGATTCGTAGCCCTGTTGTAAGGGCAATACAAAGTTTGTAGCCGTTTTTACATTGAAGGATTCATCAAAAATAGCAGGGGTGCCATAGTGAAAATTGTATTGCCAAAACTTGTATTGCTGACCCACCAGGCTCAATAATTCTCTCCACGGTATAGTAACCAAAGAGTCTTTTGAAAACACTCCTGCTTGTTGTGTAAAGGGCGGTTGGTACAAGTAAGATATTCCAAACTTCGTTTTTGAAGTTAAAGGTATTACCCAATCGTAGTCTTCATGAACCATTGCATGCCAACCCGGACACAAACAATCCAGGTAAACACTTCTTGCATAGATGAGCCCGTGTGGGCAACGCTCCATGCATTCATCCCAGCGTTGTTTATCTACCTGGTTATTTTTTAAAAACCTGATATGGGTTGCGTGCATTTTACAGCCGGGATTCTTTATAAAAATTTGCTTGTAGTTAAATAGGTATGCCCTTAAAAATTTTCCTTAATTGCAATTGTTGAATATCTATGGAGAAGGAAATATTCTTAAGAAATCTTTTTTCTGTAATGGTGCTCTTAAAGTAATTGCTATAGACTTTGCTATAGAGTATAGGTATATAAACATTTACGATGGAACCAAATAAAGGCAACTGTAAACCGGCATCGTATAGAAATCTGCCGGTAGAAGGGTTTTGCTTCCAGGCCTCCGCATAGGTGCCAATATCTACAAAAATTTTCAATGGTATTTTAAAGGGCAACACCTGCAACGGGTTTACTTTATCAGGCACATCCGTTACCAAATTAAGGCTTACAAGCCAGTCATCTGTCTTGCCAATTTTATTACTTAAAAAATCAGTTCTTACTTTAAAAAAGCCATCCCTTTCCATAATCTGCTGGCTCATAAAACCATCAAATTCATTTCTGCCAATAAAATAATTGCTATAGGTATAATCTTCGTTGCCATTTGCGGCGGTCATGTTTAACGCATAACGATCGTTTTTAAACTGTGTATTGATGGTTTTACTTTTAAGATAGAAAAATTTGCCTGCAAACAGCCTTGCCTTCAAACCTGATTTGTTATCAGCATAATTAAAGAAATAATTAGCAGTCAGTCCTGCCCTTACAAAGTCTTTGCCCTGATCGGCCGATAGATTAACCGTGTAAGGGTATAGCACACGATTATCGGCGTATGTAATTGCTAAGCGATTTATGGT
>JAJAYD010000309.1 GCA_026786345.1 Chitinophagaceae bacterium | reverse complement strand
TGGATCAACGATACCATGGCTTACCTAGTTGGATCGTTTATTGGCAAAACACCTTTATCGGCTATCTCGCCTAAAAAAACCTGGGAAGGAACGATAGGCGGGGCGATATTATGTATAGTGGTGGTTACACTTACCGGCTATTTTGCTTTTGGAATGACAGACTATGTTTCGCTCATAGTCATCTCGGCTATAGCTGCTGTTGTAGGCACCCTGGGAGACTTATTGGAAAGCAAATTAAAACGCAGGGCCGGTGTTAAAGACAGCGGTCATTTTATGCCGGGTCATGGAGGCTTTTTAGACCGGTTCGATAGTTTGTTGCTGGCTACGCCTTTTGTTTGGATATATTTTTCTTTGATCAAACATTATTTGTAGCCGACAAAACAAGACAATGCTCCCTGGTAATTGCAACACTACTGTAGGTAAGCTCTGCTACCCACTACTAATATTTTATTATTTTTTTGAAGTGCAGACCTCACCTGGTAGGGTCGTCATCTTCGCAACATTACTTCCTTTCAAATCTACTATTGCTATCTTTACAACCTAAACACAGTCAATGATCATTCATAAGGAGGGGTATCAAAGTATTGGAGTTGCGGCGCTAATTTTTGGGCTGGTAAATATAATTTCTTTCATTTTTATAAGCAATCGGTACCCTGTAACAGCACAGCTTATTCTGTGGACGTCGATAATATTGTTCTTTTTTATCCTTTCATTTTTTAGGATACCAAACAGGAGTTTAACAAAAGGAGAAGAGCATATAGTGTGCCCTGCCGATGGTAAGGTGGTGGTTATTGAAGAGATAACAGACGTTGAGTATTTTAACGACAAGCGCCTGCAGGTAAGCATTTTTATGAGCCCTGCCAACGTGCATGTAAACAGGTACCCCATCAGTGGCAAAGTGATATACAACAAGTATCATAAAGGAAAATACCTGGTTGCCTGGCACCCAAAATCGTCAACCGAAAACGAAAGACATAGTATTGTAATAAAAAACGACAAGGTTGAAGTATTAGTAAAGCAGATAGCCGGTGCCCTGGCTAAACGAATAGTTAACTACAGCAAGGTGGACCAGTTGGCAGAACAGGGGGATGAAATGGGCTTTATAAAATTTGGCAGCCGTGTAGATATGTTGTTACCTGTTGGCACTAAAATAAATGTGGAACTCAATCAAAAGGTTAAGGGTGGTGTAACGGTTTTGGCAACGTTGTAAATTTGAAGTATTAGATTCTAATCATTTTATTTCACCGTTCCATCAGGTAAGAGGTCTAAGACCTCTGTTTATCTTCTTGCTGCACTAAGACCTTGAAGAATCCGCCGGCTTTTTAGCAACACTTAGCGAGAACGGGGAGTGTTCTAATTTTAAAAAACGATGTTTCCCGCCTTCAATAAACTGTCAAACTTCTTATAGCCTATGCTATCATACTTGTATCCTTTATCCCTCCAATACTGGGTTGCATCAGGGATAGTCCTTTCTTTCATCGAAGGAAGGTAAAAATGTATGTAGTTATACTTTACGCTATCCGTAGACTTGGTACTGTACACACTACCTGCATATCGCATTTCATCACTGATGTCGGTACCTGTTTCGTACACCTTTACAATATGATCCTTTCTCACATCGAAAATATTAGCAGGAATAAGAACCACTCCGTTAGCATCCGCCTGGCATTTCCCATCAACAACAAGAGAAGCTTTTACATTAATATTAGTAAGAGGAATTATATAACACCAGCCCACATAATTCGTTGGCACCTCAACTCTTAAGGTATCGTAAACCAGTGTGCAGCCACTAAGAAAAATCATATTTAGAAGCAGCATGATTACAAGGTTTTTAGAAATTGTCATTTTATACTGGAATAAGTTTTAGGGTTAACAGGTGCTTTGCCTTTGCAAGTGTTCTTCACCTGCAAATATCATGAACAACGCAGCTGTTGGCGAAGAGCACGGATAAAACAAATTACAAAGTCGGTATTATTCTATTATTAGTTAGTGAAGAACACCAACTAAGGCGAAACACCTGCATGGAAGATGCTCAACTTAGCCACTATTCGTATTTAATAAACTTTACAACATTGACGTAGTTGTCTTTCATTATGATAGTGTCACCTTTCAAAAAAAGTTGAGTATCCTTAATAGTAATTTGTTTTTTATTTACACTTTTAATTTGGTATTTACGTTTCTGTTCAAATCTCTGCTCGATTTCTATTTCTTTTAAACTTCTTATCCATAAAAATCTTGGGATAATGTAAACTGTACTATCGATCGGCTGATCTAATTTTAAACGCTTATCTAATTCTACATTTATCCAAATTCCAAACTTCCTTTTCCACGTTTCTTGAGCTTGTATTTTTTTGTAGGAAAGGAACGCAAAAAAAAAGATGTAAGAAAACTTGCTGAGTTGCATAAATTAAGATGTATTCAATTAAGTAAACTATCGAATCCCCCGTTGTTCCAGGTGTTCCGAAGCACACCCCGAACTTAAGATAAATGTTGTTCTTAGAACAACAGTCTTTGAAGAGACATAGAACGCTGAAGAAAGTCTAACTGTAAGTTGTTTCTTCTTTCACCTGGCCAGTCGGCTTCGATTGCTTCGCGATATTTATAATTTAAGGTCTCTCACATAATTCCTGCCCAAATATGTACTTTCAACCACCGATGTTTGTTAATCAATTTCCGAAAATATGAAACAGAATACTTGCCTGTCAATAGGGTTGGTTGTACTAATAATGTTATTAAATGGATGGAAACAAAAGTCCGGCGCCCGTACCAAACATGAAAGGATTGAAGTGGTAAAAAACACTAACGACAATCGGGTTGATATAACCATTGATGGCAAACCGTTTACTTCTTACATCTACCCCGACGTTTTAAAAAAACCTGTATTGTATCCTTTACGTACCGCACAGGGTACATTGGTTACCCGTGGCTGGCCCATGGACCCGAGGGTGGGCGAAAGAGTGGATCATCCCCATCACGTAGGTATGTGGTTTAATTATGGCGATGTAAATGGCTTCGACTTTTGGAACAATTCCAACGATGTTGGAAACAATCCCGGCCCATTTGGAACCATAGTGCATGAAAAAGTTTTACAAATTAAAAGCGGCAATAAAAAAGGACTGTTGCAGGTACAGGCCCGGTGGCAACAACCAAATGGCACCTCGTTGCTTACCGAAAAAACAACGTTCATTTTTTCGGGTACAGCCGACGAAAGAGTGGTTGAAAGAATAACCACGCTTACGGCAACTGCCCGGGATGTTTTGTTTAAAGACAACAAAGAAGGAGTACTGGGCATCAGGCTGGCAAGGGAGCTGGAGCACCCATCGGACAAACCGGAAACGTTTACCGATGCAAGCGGAAAAGCAACGGCGGTACCCCAACTTAACAACGATAAAGTTACCGGCAAATACACCAGCAGTGAAGGTAAAACCGGCGATGCCGTTTGGGGAACACGGGGCAAATGGGTCAACCTTACCGGCATAATAGGTGAAGAAAAAATCTCTATGGTTATGCTAGACCACCCGACAAATATTGGTTACCCAACTTACTGGCATGCTCGTGGCTATGGTTTGTTTGCTGCAAACCCATTAGGGCAAAAAGTATTGAGCAATGGTAAAGAAGCGTTGAACTTTTTATTACCCAAAGGCAAATCTGCTACATTCAGGTATAGGGTAATTATACACTCGGGCAGTTTCCTTACCAACAACGAAGTGAATGCAGCTTTTGATGGCTTTTCGAAATAATACCTTACGCATTCCTCCGGGTATTTTATAAACTTTAATGGCCGATCAAAGAACATTAGCTGAAATTATAGCCCCGATTGAAGTGGAAAGCCCGGACCACGCTTAGCGTGGGAG
>JAJAYD010000308.1 GCA_026786345.1 Chitinophagaceae bacterium | reverse complement strand
CCCATTAATATTGAAGTGGTAAGCGATGAATTTAATCATCTTACCAAAACCGCCGTTGACCTTAAAAACTATTTGGATAATAAGCAGATACCAGGTGTGGACGAACTGAAGCTGGACGTTGATTTGACCAACCCGGAGATTACCCACTCCATCGACAGGGAAAGGGCTATGATTGCAGGTATATCTACGTCACAGATCGGCATGCAAATGCGTACTGCATTGTTCGGCCGCGAAGTATCAAAAATTAAGGACGGTGAGGAGGAGTACAAGATACAATTGCGGAATTTAGAATCTCAGCGGCAGAATTTATCTGACCTGCTAAACATGCGCATTGTGTTTCGCGATATGGCAAGCGGGCAGGTAAAGCAAGTGCCCATCAGCTCGCTGGTTAAGGTTGATTATACCAGCACGTATGGCAGCATCAAGCGTAAAGATGTTAAACGTACCATCACTTTATCTTCTAACGTAACTACCGGTTTTACAGCCAACGATGTAAATGCGGTACTGGCTAATGCCATTGCCGATTTTAATAAACCGTACGACGATGCTACCATTAGCCAAACAGGAGAAGCGGCACAACAGGCAGAGACCGCGTCGTTCTTATTTTCTGCTTTGCTGATAGCCCTGGCACTCATTCTTTTTATACTGGTACTACAGTTTAACTCAGTAAGCAAACCGGTTATTATTTTAACTGAGATATTGTTTAGTGTAATTGGTGTTATGCTTGGTTTTGCCATTACCGGTATGGAAGTAAGCGTGGTAATGACTGGTATTGGTATTGTGGGGCTGGCTGGCATTGTTGTAAAAAATGGTATACTGGTAATTGAATTTGCTGATGAGCTGCGGTCCCGTGGAATGAAGACAAAAGAAGCCGTAATAAAGGCGGGTAAAACAAGGATCATTCCTGTATTGCTGACTGCATTGGCTGCTATACTTGCGTTGATACCATTGGCCATAGGATTTAACATCAACTTCATTACCATGTTCTCTGAGCTAAACCCGCACATATTTTTTGGTGGGGATAGTGCCCGCTTCTGGAAACCATTGTCGTGGACGATTATTTTTGGATTGTCCTTTGCCTTTTTTATGACACTCATAATAGTGCCTGCCATGTACCTGATAGCAGAGCGTTTAAAACGCCCTATGCGTAACCAATATGGCGGCAGGTGGATCAGCCTGTTGGGTATTCCTCCGTTAACATTTTTATTATTACCATTAATGATTATTGCTCCTATTAAACAAAGACTTAAAGTAAACCGGAGATTTGCCCGTTTGGGCAACAAGGCAAGTGAAACCTGGATACGAAGCTGGTTTTAAACTGAACTATTTATGTTTGTACAAAGCCGCCTTGCAAATGGGCGGCTTTGTTTTTACAGGTATTTAAACGCAGGGCCGCCTGCATTGGTCATTGCTTTTAGAGTACAAGCAGTGTAGTTTTATTTTGTTTGAATGTTTGACCGATTTTTTTGAATTCGGTATACAGAAAAAAGTATATTCGGTTAATAAACTTCAATTTATGAGAAAGTCCGTTTTAGTTTTATTGTCATTGGTTACCAGCATAACTTTTTTGGTTTCGTTTATGAAGCCAAAAGAATCACTTTACAAAAACCTGAAAGTGTTGCCGAAGGATATTTCAAAGGGAGACATGGACAGTGTTATGAAGCACTTTACCGCATCGCTGGGTGTGAAATGCAATTTTTGCCATGTGCGTCTTGACAACGAAAAAAAGGATTGGGATTTTGCAAACGACTCATTGGATAACAAGAAGTTTGCACGATATATGGTTGGCATGACTAAGAGAATTAATAAGAAATATTTTAAGGATGATATTAAAAACATTGACATGCCCCAGATGAACGAGGTTACCTGCTATAGCTGTCATAACGGTAAGGAAAAGCCAGGAAAAAAGCCAAGAATGGATCAACAACCACCAAGAAACGACCGGACGCAACCACCACCTCCAACCACTGGTACCTCTAAATAAAATGAAAATATTCGCTGCCATGTAAACAAAGCAATCAGCGGGATAGCCGACAATATTGAAAAGGGGCGATCATCCGCAAAGGAAGATCGCCCCTTTTAGTTGCTCTTAACCTTTTGAATGTTGCAAATATTTTTCAATTTTTGCCCGGCTGTTGCCAACGGCGCTTACTGCCCTTTAATTTTTGAGCGCTGCCTTAAATGCCCTGCTGTACTAATGGAAGTACGATATGAAAGGTGGTGCCTTCGCCTTCAATAGAAGTCGCGAATATTTTTCCGTTATGGTTGGTAACAACCTTCTCGCAAAGTGCCAGGCCAATGCCGGATCCGGGGTAAAGCTTTGCATCATTCAGGCGCTTAAACATGCCAAAGATCTGCAGGGCATATTGCTGGCTAAAGCCAATACCTTTATCGCTTACCAATATCTCGCAATAGTTTAGTTTCTTATCAAATCTTTCAGGGTCTGCCAACGCCACATTTTCCATAAGCCTGCTGCTTATGTTTATATTGGGTGCTTCACCATCTTTGGTAAACTTTATGGCGTTAACCAGCAGGTTATAAAATAACTGGTTTATCTGTAATGGTATCGAGTCAATTAAAGGCAACTCGCTAAATTCAATTTTTGCATGGGTTTGCTCAATGCTTAATTCAAGGTCGGTTAATACGTGTAACAATATCTCATTCAAATTGGTTTTTACAAATACCTGTTCGCGTTTTATACCCGAGAAGTTTAGAATGTCTTGTATAAGTATTGACAAGCGTTCTGCTGACTGGGTAATTTTTTTAAGATGTGTCTTACCTTTTTCATCAAGCTTTTCAAATTGATATTCTTCTAAAAAGTTGCCATAGATCCTAATCTTTCTCAATGGTTCCTGAAGGTCGTGGCTGGCAACATACGCATACTGCTCCAGCTCGGTATTTGAGTATTCAAGTTGTTGTATGTTTTTTGTAAGCTTATCCTGGTTTAGACGAATTTCTGTAATATCCTGCAAGGTGGCTGTTATACCATTTTCCATTTTTGCCAGCATAACATAAAACCAACGATGAACATCGTTTTTTTCATAGTGCATTTCAAATTCTTTTGGCTTACCTGTTTTAGCCACTTCAAAAAAATGGTTATACTCCTCCGATGTTTTTGAAAGAAATGAAATGTCCGATAGTTTTTTACCCATTGTTTCCGATACCTTCCAGCCAAACTGTTTTTCGATAGCAGCATTGGCAAAATCAACTTCAAAATCAATCTCGCTCTTACCAATACTTTTGGTTTTAAAATGAAGGATACCATTTTGTGTGGTATTTAAAATAGTTTCCAGGAAACCTTCCAGCCATTTTCCTTTTCGTGCCAGAAACCAATTGTATATTAAGCTGGTGAGGGTTAACCCAAATGCAATGATTGAAAAAATGATTGTAAAAAGCTCATTATTATAAGTAGAAATTTTTAATTTTCTTTCTTCCGCATTCAGCAGGCTTATTTCTGCATTGCTGCCTTCTTTTATTATGGCGTGTAACTTAAAAAGAGATTCAAGCCGCCACACCTCACCGCTGGCAATAATCTCGGCAATATTTTTTTCTAATAAGGTGCCCATCTGTTCATTCACTATTCGTTGTATGATGGCAACCCTTGTATGTTGAAGTTTGTTGTCTGCCACCAGCTTTTTTAAGTCTGCTAAGTCCTTGTTTATACCGTCGGTTTCTTCTTTTAAAAACTGATAGAAATTTTTAAATTTTGCGGCATTGACAGGGGTATAAATCTCTGCACTTTTCAAATGATTGGAGAGCTTTTCAAAAGTGATGATTACATCTTTTGCATGATTTACCTGCGTGGTAAATTGCTGCATTTTTTTAAATGTTTGTTGATTAATTACCAGTGCGGCAACGAGCAGAATAAATGAAATGATAAAGGGAAGAAGCCGGTTAGTGTTCATAAAAATTTAATAGAGTGATTGGTTCTGCAGGATATGTATTGGATAGCAAATTAAGTAAGCCTGGGCTAATACAACTTATATGTATCAAAAATTCGATCCGGTATCATTTGATTACAACTTGAGAAGTACTGAGTAAAATGTTTTAATTATGCTTTGAACATTTTCAATTTTATATTTACAAAAACCCGAAACAATGCTAACCAATCACGAAATAGACTACAAAATTTTAGGCGAAGAAATGCAGTATGTTGAAGTAGAACTGGACCCCGGCGAAACTGCTATTGCTGAAAGCGGCAGCTTTATGATGATGGATGAGGGCATACAGATGCAAACCATTTTTGGTGATGGAAGCCAGCGCCAAAACAACGGAGGGTTATTTGATAAATTATTGGGGGCAGGCAAGCGTTTGCTGGTGGGAGAAAGTTTGTTTATGACTGCGTTTACCAATGCTTCCAATGGTAAAAAGCAGGTAAGTTTTGCATCGCCTTACCCCGGTAAAATTATACCCCTCGATTTGTTAGAACTGGGTGGCAAAGTTATTTGCCAGAAGGATGCTTTTTTATGTGCCGCCAGGGGTGTAAGTATCGGTATAGATTTTCAGCGCCGGTTGGGTACAGGTATTTTTGGTGGCGAGGGTTTTATAATGGAAAAGTTGGAAGGTGATGGAATGGCATTTGTGCATGCCGGTGGTCATGTATTTAAAAGAGACCTGGCACAAGGTGAAACCATTAAAATTGATACGGGTTGCCTGGTTGCCCTAACGCAACATGTTAATTACGATATACAGTTTGTGGGCGGTATACGAAATACCATTTTTGGTGGTGAAGGTTTATTTTTTGCAACCCTGCGTGGACCTGGTGCTGTATGGATACAAACCTTACCAATAAGCCGTTTAACCAGCCGTATTCTTTCGTATGGTACAACCAACCGCAAAGAAGAGGGCAGCATTTTGGGCGGACTGGGTAATATGCTGGATGGGGATGGATATTAAGTAAAAATTAAAAATTCAAAAGTAAAAAGTGAGAAGATAGGAGACAGGAGACAGGAGACAGGAGGAATGGTTTTAAAAAGATTGACCATTTTAGATATGAAGCAGAAAGGGTTTTTGCTCTTAATGCTTCATACTTTTCTTTTTTAACTTTACTCAACTTGCCGAATGTTGTTCTAGGTGTTTCGGAGGGCCTGTACCGTCTCCGGTTTTTTCAAAATATTCCCCGAAATTTTACGAAGTGCCTATTGTTGGCAACACACCAGTGTCGGCATCAACTATGGAAAATAGCGATAGATTTCTTTTCGATGCAATACAGTAGTTATACTGCCAAAGGCATAAAATAGTGAGGTTTGAACAGGGAGTAAATTACACTTCACGTCATTGCGAGAAACGAAGCAATCCTCTTAATTATAGGCGATCTCCCGAAAATGCAGGGGATTGCTTCGTTCCTCGCAATGACGAGGCTCAATATATAAAGTCATGATTTTATCCATTGCTAGGAATTAATTCTACATTTCCTTTTTCATAAAACAATCCTATACGGTATTCTTGAAGCTTAATTCTGTAGACAGTTTTAAAGCCAGTCATTTTTTTGCAGTTATTGATTTCACGGAGATTTTTAGGATTTTCAATGTTACTTATAATTTCAGCCACTTCTGGTTGTACCCGGGGTGGAAGTTTTTTGACAGCTTTTTTAAAGGACCTTCTTATCTCGACTTTCATTTTGCAGATTTTATCTGCTCCAAAAAATCTTCTTTTTGTCTTTTATTAAGCAGTGGTGTTTTTCGGTCTTGCTGCATAACTTTATATAAACCCTCATCTTCCTTAACCTGTGTATGAAAATCTATCTCAAGGCTCGAAAGGAATACTTCAACTACTTTTTCCTCTTTTTTAGTTTTTGACTTTAACTATATATTCTACCATGATAATCCGTTTATTCAAACTTACAAAATTAACGTGGGGAAAATCCCGCCTTATCTTATCGTGTTGCCGGGTCTCCTTTTTACAGCCTTTTGTTTATTAGCCAAGCGATCAGCGTTGTTCAAGGTCTTAGCGCAGCGAGACCTTGAACTTAGGGATAAAGAGAGATGTCCCATCTCACATTTGGCGCACTGCTGACACCTCTAACAACATTAAGATGGGCGTTAAGGATTGTTTGCAAATTATTGAAAGCGTTGCCAGTTGTCTTTTGTTACAAATGTTGTTCGGAGAACAACCTCATGCCTCAGTTCGAGGTGTCCTGCGGAATGCCTCGAACAATGCGTGGACCGGATGACGATACCTTAACTTAGTGACATTGCCTACGGCTTTCAGTTTATATTTTGCCCGCCGCAATTTCATCAACCACACCGGGGTCTAACAAGGTGGTGGTATCACCGAGGTTTGAAGTTTCTCCTTCGGCTATTTTTCTTAAAATGCGCCGCATAATTTTTCCACTGCGTGTTTTGGGCAGGCCGGGTACAAACTGAATTTTATCGGGCCTTGCAATGGCGCCTATAATGCGGCTTACAGTGGCATTAATGTCTTTGCGGGTTTGCTCGGCATCGCCATGCTTACCGTTAAAAATTACGTATGCATATATGCCTTGTCCTTTTATATCGTGAGGGTAGGCAACTACCGCACTCTCCACTACACCGGCATGCATGTTTATGGCATTCTCCACTTCTGCAGTGCCTATACGATGGCCACTAACATTCAGCACATCATCAACCCGGCCGGTAATGCGGTAAAACCCATTCTCGTCCCGCAGGGCACCATCGCCGGTAAAATATAAATTAGGGTAGGTTGTAAAATAGGTAGTACGGCAACGTTCATGATCGCCCCAGGTGGTGCGTATAATAGAGGGCCACGGCGATCTGATGCAGAGATTTCCACTTACGTTACCTCCTTCTAAAATCTGTCCGTTCTCATCCACCAAAACAGGATCAACACCGGGCATGGGCAAGGTGGCATACGTGGGTTTGGCCGGAGTTACACCCGCCAGGTTAGTAATTAATATACCACCGGTTTCTGTTTGCCACCAGGTATCAACAATGGGGCAGCGTTTTTTACCAATATGTTCATCGTACCAATGCCAGGCTTCTTCATTAATAGGTTCGCCTACGGTCCCCAATATTTTTAAGCTGTCAAGGTTTTTACCTTCCAGAGGCTCCAGCCCAAAGCCCATCAGGCTGCGTATGGCAGTTGGCGCCGTATATAAAATGTTGATCTTGTATTTTTCAATAATGTCCCAAAACCTGCCGGCATTGGGCCATGTCGGAATACCTTCAAACAGTACGCTGGTAGCGCCTGCGCTTAACGGCCCATATAAAATATAACTGTGGCCGGTTATCCAGCCAATATCCGCAGTGCAAAAATGTATATCGCCCTGGTTATAATTAAAAGTATTAATGAAAGTGTAGTACGTCCACACCATGTAACCGGCGCAGGTATGCACCACGCCTTTTGGCTTACCTGTAGAGCCTGAAGTATATAATATAAAAAGCGGATCTTCCGCATCCATTTCGGTGGCGGGCATCGTTACCACATTGTCTTTTTCAACCTGGGTTTCCGCATATTCCATTTCATCTTCCCACCATACATCTCTTCCCTTAATCATCGAAACAGGCGTTCTTGTCCGGGTGTAAACAATCACTCTTTTAACCGTCTTATTTCCTATCAAAGCATCATCTATTACATCTTTTAAAGGAATGTCTTTTCCGCCCCGGTAAGCCCCATCGCAGGTAACAATATATTCGGCTGCTGCATCCACCAGGCGGTCGGCAATGCTCTGTGCAGAAAAGCCTCCAAAAATTACACTGTGTATGGCACCTATCCTGGCACAACCCAGCACTGCATACGCCAGCTCAGGTACCATGCCCATGTAAATGCAAACCCTGTCGCCTTTTTTTACACCATTGTTCTTTAATACCTGGGCAAACTGGCATACCCTTTTATGCAGGCGGCTGTACGTAACAACACGGGTTCGTTCGTCGGGGTTGTTAGGCTCCCAAATAATTGCTGGTTTATTGCCCATGGTTTCAAGATGGCGGTCAATGCAGTTTTCTGTTATGTTTAGTTTGCCTCCGCTAAACCATTCAATTTTTGGTTCGGTAAAGTTCCAGTTCAAGACAGAATCCCATTTTTTTCGCCAGGTAAAAGTTTCGGCTATTTGCGCCCAAAAACTATCCGGATTTTCAATGCTTTCTTTATAAGCTTCGTTGTATTGCTCCAGTGTTTTTATTTGATGTTTGTATTCCATGGCGATCGTTTGGAGGCTGAAATTAAGGCAACAATTTCTTTAAGAAAATAAAGGTTTATTATAAAATTTTTATGATGCTATCTCTGTTACAAGGTGTTATAATATTGCACAATTTCAATCAGGTCATTCTCCTTTTTTTTAGCTGCAACAAAATATTTTTTGACAACCTGTATTAGTCTACGAAGTTTATTCTAATATCTTTATCAGCTACAGTATAATCTTAAAGCCGGCAATTTTAAATTGAAAGAAGGAAAGAATGAAAAGCAACCCAACCAAAGATATTTCTAAAGTCATATTCTCTTCATCCTTAGGTACTTTGATTGAATGGTACGATTTCTACATTTTTGGCAGCTTGGCCACCGTTATTTCTAAACAGTTTTTTCCTGAAGGCCAGGGCACCGCAGCACTCCTTTCTACGCTGGCCATTTTTGCTGCGGGGTTTATTGTGCGTCCTTTTGGCGCCCTGGTTTTCGGCAGATTGGGCGATTTAATAGGTAGAAAATATACTTTTTTACTAACGCTTGTTTTGATGGGAGGCTCTACTTTTCTCATTGGCGTTATCCCCGGCTATAAATCTATAGGTATGCTTGCGCCGGTGCTGGTTTTAATATTGAGGCTTGTGCAGGGTCTTGCCTTAGGAGGAGAGTATGGAGGGGCGGCAACCTATGTAGCCGAGCATGCACCCGCTGGCCGCCGGGGTTATTACACCAGTTGGATACAAACCACCGCTACATTTGGTTTATTTGTATCGCTGGGGGTAATACTGCTTACAAAAATGAATATGAGTGATGAGGCATTCAATGCTGAATGGGGCGGCTGGCGATACCCGTTCTGGGGATCGATTTTACTGGTCGGGGTTTCAATCTACATCCGCCTGCAAATGAAGGAGTCGCCGGTTTTTAGTAAGTTAAAGGTGGAAGGAAAGACTTCTGTAAACCCGCTAAAAGAAAGTTTTGCCCATAAGGCCAACCTTAAAATGGTGTTACTTGCTTTATTTGGCGCCGTAATGGGGCAGGGGGTAATTTGGTATACGGGTCAGTTTTATGCGCAAAGCTTTTTAGAAACAAAGGCGCTTTTAAATTTTGAACAAAGCCGTACCATTATACTCTGGGCCATATTGTTTGCCACGCCTTTCTTTGTTGTTTTTGGTGCTTTAAGCGATCGTTTTGGACGAAAGTGGATCATGATGCTGGGAATGCTTTTGGGTATTTTAACGTATCGCCCTATCTATAAAGCATTTCTTTCGCATACCAATGTTGAAGAAAACCTGGCAGCAAACAAAGACATTAATAAGAAGATTATCGAACGCAAACAGTTAGCAAATACCGGATCGTTAATGGTTGCGACTGTAATGCAACAATCGCCCAACGGTATTATTTTTAAGCAAACTTCTACCGACACTATTTTTAATGAAACGTCCCACTTAATAAATCCCGGCAAAAAAGTCTATAGCGATAAACACCTTCCATCTAATACCTATTGGTTGTTTGTGTTACTGGTTTTTGTACAAATTCTTTACGTAACAATGGTATATGGTCCTATTGCTGCCTTTTTGGTAGAGTTATTTCCCACCCGCATCCGTTACACCTCTATGAGTTTACCCTATCATGTTGGTAACGGAGTTTTTGGAGGCCTCGTTCCATTTATTGCCACGCTCATAACCAGTTTTAAAGGTGCCACACCGCTATCCGGTTTGTGGTATCCTATTGGAGTGGCTTCAGTATGTTTTGTCATAGGTTCAATTTACCTTTCAAACAAAACCCAAAATAACGTTCACGACTGATATTAATTATTGCTGTATGAAAAGTTTAAAACGAAATCTTGGATATGTGTGGATGGCTTTAGGCCCGGCCGTAATGGTTTTTATGTTGTGGCAGGCTGTTGATAAAATTTTGCTGGCAAGGCAACAGGTTACATTGGTTGCCGGCGACGTGGCAAAGGAGGCGGCACGGTCCGTTGTTAGTAATACTATTTTGCAATGGTCTATCATCATTGCCATCTTTCTGCCAATAGCTTGTGGAATGATTATTTTTGGGAAGTATGCAGTGAAAGGTGAATATGATAACCTGCCTGACAGTTCAGAAGCACTGGTTTGATAAGTGATAATTTCTTGCGATGGCTGATGGGTTATCAGCAACGGTGGAATTCAGCTGTTCTTTTATCAGACTTATAAAATTCGTATGATACTTAATATATGCAGAGAAAATGGCAAGGCGACATTACAGAATGCCATTAGGTTTATATATAGTAAGTTTGGGAAATTGTAAAACAACATGTTAATCAAAATAAAGCGAAGAGGGTAAAACCAGAAGATGCTGCTTGAATTTATAGTCCGATATTATAAAGTTTTCTGGATTGCGTTTGGTATGATCGCCTTTCTCAAGATCATACTGGCCTATGTTTTTCATGGGGGTTTGCAAGGAATTAACGGGGTGATTTTTGCCTTATTTAAATGGTTTAACGAGGAGGAACAGGAAATTGAAGACATACCTTCGCGACGAACGATGATGCGGATATTGAACATCATTACTTTAATTGTTTATGGCGTTATGTTGTTTATATTGATCGCAACCTTATTACCCATGTTCTTAACCCATTAATTCAAAGTTGCACGTTCTCACCGCCAAATTTTTACCTCAAATTCTTCTCTAAATCTCTCCTGCTAAATGTCAATTGTAGTAACAGACTTATTAAAGATATATGGTGAGCAAAAGGCTGTAGATCGTATTAGTTTTACAGTAAATAAGGGAGAGATTGTTGGATTTTTAGGACCCAATGGTGCCGGCAAATCCACCACCATGAAAATGATTACCGGCTATTTAAAGCCCAATGCAGGTACTGCAATAGTTGCGGGTATAAACGTAGCTGAAAATCCTTTGTTGGCTAAAAGCAAAATTGGTTACCTGCCGGAGGCAAATCCGTTGTATTACGATATGTATGTAAAAGAATACCTCGATTTTATTGGGGGCATTCATAAAGTGCAGGAACGGAGAAAAAAAGTGCTTTCGGTTATTGAACTGACCGGGCTTACCATAGAAAGTAAAAAAAAGATAGGACAACTTTCCAAGGGGTACAAACAAAGAGTGGGGCTTGCTGCGGCGCTCATTCACGATCCAGAAGTACTTATTTTAGATGAACCAACCAGTGGTCTCGATCCCAACCAGATTATAGAGATCAGGAATGTTATTCGCCGGCAGGGGCAAAATAAAACCGTTCTTTTTTCGTCGCACATTTTACAGGAAGTAGAAGCTATTTGCGACCGGGTAATCATTATTAACAAAGGACAAATGGTTGCCAACGATACCCTTTCAAATCTTAAACAACGCCAGGCAAGCAACATAGTCAAGGTAACTTTTAAGGAAGCGCTGGAGCAATCAGACTTTGAAACGATTTCGGCAGCCACCTCCATAATAAAAACCAACGACTACACCTGGCAACTTGAAGCGGCCAATGCCAATGATGTAAAAAGACAGTTGCTGGAATTGTCGTTGGTTAAAAATGTAAACATCGTTTCGCTGCAAACCGAGGGGGACAGCCTGGAGGATATTTTCCGCAGTTTGACAATGACGAAATAGTTTACTTTTGAAAAAATATTTTATGGGAGCACGAAAACTATATGAGGCTCAAATTCTTGAATTGATAAAGAATATTCCGGAGGAGGAATTGGAAGGAGTTGTTTCAATGATTGAAAAAATAAAGCAGCAGAAGACGGAAAAATTTATAGAAGCTATAGAGCAGGGGAAAGGCAGGTTTAAAAATATTTTGTCTTCTTCGGAACAATTTATAGAACGAAAACAAAAAGAGAAACTGTTAGACAGATAACAATGCAGTCATATACGCTTGATAGCTGTGCATTAATAGCTTTTTTTTAGGAATGAGACTGGTGCGGATATAGTCAAAAATATTTTATTGGAAGCAGCTTTATTTAAATGTCAGATTATAATGCACAACGCTTCTTTAGCTGAATTAAATTACGACTCCATTTACACATCGTCTAAAAAAGATGCAGACATATTATAAAAAACAATTAGCACATATCCTATTAAATTCAGTGATAAAATTGAAATGGATTTGATTAAGGAAATCGGTCATTTTAAAACAACTTATAAAGTTTCATTTGCAGACTGTTTTGTATTAGCTACAACCCGGTTAAATAATTCAGCTATAGTGACTTCAGATCACCATGAGTTTGATGAAATTGAAAGAAAGGGTGACCTTAATTTTGAGTGGCTGAGATGACAAAATATTAAATGTAAAAGTGTGCGACCCCGCAAAAAATGTCGGGGCAGGCAGCAACGGCCGATGCTATAAAAAACCAACAGTCGGCTACAAAAAAAATTCAAATTCAAACCATAATAATACCTCATGAGCTACATTTCCGAAATTCATGCCCGCCAAATTTTAGACAGCCGCGGCAATCCAACAGTAGAAGTTGACGTAATAACTGATAATGGCCATTTAGGTCGTGCTGCCGTACCAAGTGGGGCTTCTACAGGTATACACGAAGCTGTAGAACTGCGTGATAATGATAAAAGTGTATACGTAGGTAAAGGAGTTTTGCAGGCAGTTAAAAATGTAAACGATATTATAGCAGAACAATTATTAGGCTGGCCAGTTAACGACCAGGCCGGTATCGACAGAAAATTAATTGAGCTGGATGGCACAGATAACAAAGGCAAACTGGGTGCAAACGCTTTGCTTGCTGTTAGTATGGCTGTTGCTAAAGCTGCTGCACAGGAAAGTAATTTACCGCTGTTCAGGTATTTAGGTGGTGTTAACAGCACGGTTCTTCCAATGCCTTTAATGAATATTTTAAACGGTGGTGCACATGCTGATAACAAAATAGATTACCAGGAATTTATGATTGTTCCACTGGGAGCGAGCAGCTTTAGCGAAGGATTGCGTTGGGGGGTTGAAATATTTCACCACTTAAAGACTGTATTAAAAAAGAAAGGATACAGCACCAACGTTGGTGATGAGGGTGGTTTTGCGCCCAATATTCAAAGCAACGAGGAAGCTATTGAAACCGTATTATTGGCTATTGAAGCTGCAGGTTACAAGCCTGGCGAGCAAATTGGTATAGCCCTGGATGCAGCATCTTCTGAAATGTGGAAGGCGGATGAAAAAGTCTATCATTTTCATAAAAGTGATGGTAAAAAATTAACTGTTGATGAAATGGTAGCGTATTGGGTGGAGTGGGCTAATAAATATCCTATTGTTAGTATTGAGGACGGTATGGCCGAAGAAGATTGGGAAGGATGGAAAAAGCTAACCGATGCCTTAGGCCATAAATGCCAACTGGTAGGAGACGACCTTTTTGTAACCAACACAAAAATTTTGCAAAGAGGTATTACAGAGGGGATAGCCAACAGCATTTTAATTAAAGTAAACCAGATTGGCACCCTTACTGAAACCATTAATGCTGTTCAACTGGCGCAGTCAAATGGTTTTACTACCATTATGAGCCACCGCAGTGGCGAAACAGAAGACACCACTATTGCTGACCTGGCAGTGGCATTAAATTGTGGCCAGATTAAAACAGGTAGCGCCAGCCGTAGCGACCGGATGGCTAAATACAATCAACTAATTCGTATCGAGGAAATGCTGGGCAAAAACGCCATCTATCCTAACGGAAAAAAGGTATTTTCGAAAAGTAACTAACCTTGCGTGTAAGCCGTAATTTTATATGGCTTACATTTTTAAAATATCTCATGAAACGTTTTTCCGGTTTTTATAAATTTTTTATAAACAAATACCTGCTTGCAGTAGCTATTTTTCTGGTATGGATTTTATTTTTCGACCGGAACGACCTGATCACCCAATGGGATAGAAAAAGAGAACTTCAAAAGCTGGAAACAAGCAAGGCTTATTACCAAAATGAGATTGAAAATACACGTAAAGAATTAACTGATCTTGAACGCGATACACGGGTAATTGAGAAGTTTGCCCGGGAGAAATTTTACCTTAAAAGAGCTAACGAAGACGTTTTTATTGTAACCGACAGTACTGTTGTAAGAAATTAAGAAAGCCCCCACAATAATCTATTTTAATGTTCGTTTAATATCTACGGACACATCATTTTGATTTAAACTTTCTGATTTATGCTTAATTACACAACAGAAGACCTGTTACTTTACTTGTACCAGGAAACTTCGAAAGAGGAGCGGGAACAAATAGAGGAAGCATTGGAAAATGACTGGGATTTGAAAGAGAAATATGATGGCTTGAGAAATTCTCTGATGGCATTGGATAAAATGATTGAAAGCCCACGGCCAGAATCTATTCAGGCAATTCTCAATTACGCCGGCGTTAATTCGCCAGTTGAGCATCCTTAGTTTACGTATTCTTAAAATTTATTTACCGGTATCTTCGATTTTAGTATGACTAAGAAAGAACGATACCGGTTTTTTGTTGACTATTTTTTACAACATGCCCCTTCAGCCGAAACAGAATTGCTGTACCACGATCCCTACCAACTGCTGGTTGCAGTTATTTTATCGGCCCAGTGTACCGACAAGCGGGTTAACATGACCACCCCTGCTATATTCGAAAAATTTCCTACCGTTGATCTGTTATCAGAAGCTGCCTACGAAGAGGTGTTCGGCCTGATTAAAAGCATTTCCTATCCTGGTAATAAATCGCGGCACTTGTTAGGTATGGCAAAAATGGTAGTTGAAAAATTTGATGGAAAAATACCCTTAACAGTTGAAGAGCTGGTTCAGTTACCAGGCGTAGGCAGAAAAACCGCTAATGTTGTTACATCTGTTGTTGATAATCAGCCCAACATGGCAGTGGATACCCACGTGTTTAGAGTAAGTGCCCGATTAGGACTGACCACGAATGCAAAAACTCCGCTGGCAACAGAAATGCAATTAATAAAGTACTTGCCAAAAGACCTTATCTACATCAGTCACCATTGGTTGATTTTGCATGGACGCTATATATGTGTTGCCCGTAAACCAAAGTGTGGTATTTGCGGTTTGAAGACGGCCTGTAAATATTACAAAAAAGAGGTGGCACCCTACAACACGGAGTTTAGCGAACAGCTATGAAGTATACACGGGCATATAAAAGCTTTGTAAACAGCCAATACCTGTACGAAGGGGTAAAAGTTGCTACAGGCATTTTGATACCGGCGTTATTGATGAGTTATTTTGGAATGATCTCATCGGGTATCCTGATTTCTCTTGGTGCTATGTGTGTAAGTATTACCGACAGCCCCGGGCCAATTCTTCACCGCCGTAATGGAATGATTGCCTGCATCATTTCTATATTTATAGTAAGTATGGCAACAGGGGTATCGGTAGGTTTTCCGGTATTGCTTGGGCTTGTTATTTTTATTTGTTGTTTCCTGTTTTCTATGCTGTCTGTTTATGGTGCCCGTGCCGGTGCATTGGGTATTGCCTCGCTCTTAATAATGGTACTCGATATTGACCAACGGCAATACGGATGGCAGGTAATTATTCATGCATTATTCATTGCCTCGGGCGGTTTGTGGTATCTGTGCTACAGCAGTTTGCTCTACAACTTCAGGCCGTATAAACTTGCACAGCAGGCACTGGGGGAGAATATAGAAAGTATAGCTGAATACCTGAGACTGAGGGCAAATTTTTACAAAAGGGATATTATTTACGAAACCAACTACCGGGCTTTATTGCAGCAACAGGCAATGGTGCAGGAAAAGCAAACCATGCTTAGTGAGTTGCTTTTCAAAACCCGCCAGATAGTGCAATCCACCACTACCACCGGCAGAATATTGGTAATGATCTACATGGATATTGCTGATATGTTTGAGCGTATCATGACATCCTATCAATATTACGAAACACTGCATACTTATTTTGATGAGACAGGCATTTTGGATGAATACCAAAAGCTGGCACGTATGCTGGCCGATGAAATAGAAGAAATAGGCATTGCTGTTAAAAGTGCTTCGCCTTCTTTAATATCGGATAGCATTCCCGAAAAAATAAAAGAAACCAGTGAAAGGCTTGATAGCCTGCGTTCCACTTTTATGAAGCCCGAAAACATTGATGGTTTTCTAAATCTCAGAAGGATACTGGAGAATGTACAGGACATTTATGCAAGGGTAAAAACATTGCATCTATATACTACTTACGATAGATCGCTTACAAAAAAGCAATTGTCCGACGTTGATTTTGAGCGGTATATTTCGCACCAGGAAATTACACCCCAAATGTTGATCGACAACCTGTCGTTACGCTCCGATACCTTTCGCCATTCATTGCGGGTAAGCATAGCAGTCATTATAGGTTATATCGGTTCTTTGTTCTTTCCCCTGGGTCATAGTTACTGGATACTGTTAACCATCGTAGTAATATTAAAACCTGCCTACAGCCTTTCCAAAAGCCGCAATATCGACCGTTTAATGGGGACTATTTTGGGTATAATTATAGGTATTCCCCTCATTTATTTTATAGAGAATAAAACCGTTTTGTTGCTGGTGATGATTGTTTTAATGATGGGCACTTATGTATTTATCCGCAAGCATTATTTCATTAGTGTGTTGTTCATGACGCCCTACATCATTATATTTTTTCATTTGCTTAATCCTGCTACTTTTAAAGCGGTTTTAATGGACAGGATTATTGATACGGCTATAGGATCGGTGATTGCCTTTGGCGCCAGCATGTTTCTTTTTCCTGCCTGGGAACGCGAAAAAATAAGGCCGGTTTTAATAACTATGTTAACCGGGGCAGTCAATTACCTGCACTCCCTTACTTCTTTTTTTGACGGTTTGCCGGCAGTAGAGCAACACAAACAAAAGGTAGCAAGAAAAGATGCGCTGGTTGCTATGGCAAATTTATCCGATGCCTTTAACCGGATGGTATCGGAGCCAAAGCGAATGCAACATAGCATTGAAGAAATTCACCACTTTGTAGTGTTATGCCATATGCTGATGTCGCACATAGCTACACTTTCCCAGTTTATACAGCGGAAGGATCATACTGAATTGACCGCCGAATTTTTATTGCTGATTAATTATTTAGTGGGATACCTGAAAAACGCAAAAGCAAAGCTTGAAGAAACCCGGTTAACTGATGATGTAAAGCAAATTAAAGAGGCATTGCGCAGGGTAAACGAACATGCAAATGCTATTTTACAACAGCGCCAGGTAGAATTGTCGCAGGGCTTAACCGATACCGAAACACGTAAGCAACTGGTCAGGGTAAAATCGATTGTCGATCAATTCAACTTCATATTTAATGTGACATGCGATTTAAATAAAACGGCTGAACAGATAGCCGCTGCCTCTTTGTAATTCTTCCGGAAAAAGCGGAATGAAAACCAGTTGGGGGCAGGAATTATGGAATGGGATATTAGAGCGGTTTTTCCACACATCAGAACCGTAATGAATTTGAAACGGATTGGAACCAGCCCCGTAGGGGTTGCATATATCAGCCATTGGTGAAGCCAAGGGATTAGTGGTTAGTAGCAAGTAAACAGCCCTGAAAGGGCGGGATATTTAACGGGATAAATTAATGTTTCACCCTTTAAGGGTTGGAGAATTTGATCGTGCACTCTACTGCGGGGCTTCAATTAGGTCTATTGATATAAAAGCCCTTCAGGCTTTTGCTATTGTCATACCTTCCGCCAGTTGCCGGATGCTTATCTGCTGAATACAACTTCCCACTGTTTTCCGTGAGTTGTTTAACTTCAGTGCCCTACCTGCTCTTCAACCAACATCTTCTTAATCACATCAACCAGTTCGCCTTTAGTAATAGGTACACCCATAACTTTATTAAAGCCTTTGGCATCCACCAAATATTTATCCCGAATAATTTTTATGAGCTGGCCGTTGTTGATCTCGGGAATTAACACCTGGTCGTAGTTCTTGATTATAAGGCCGAGGTTTTTTGGAAACGGGCGTATGTAACGTAAATGAGCATGTGCCACTTCATAGCCTTCGGCCAGTAATTCGTTTACGGCGCTCTTAATGGCTCCATAAGTACTGCCCCAGCCCAGTACCAATAGGCTTCCTTTTTCGGGACCATTATCTAATTTCTGTTCGGGAATATAATTGGCTATTTTTTCAACTTTCTCCTCTCTTATTTTCGTCATTAACTGGTGGTTATCGGGGTCGTAACTAACGTTACCTGTTATGTTTTGTTTCTCAATGCCACCAATGCGATGTTCCAAACCGGCAGTGCCCGGTATAGCCCAGGGGCGCACCAATTTTTCGTCTCTTAAATACGGTTGAAATTTTTCTTCGCCATGCCCCAGCTCTGTTTTAAAATTAACCACTATCTCTGGCAGGTCTTCACTGGTTGGAAACTTCCAGGGTTCAGCTCCGTTGGCAATAAATCCATCGCTTAAAAAAATTACCGGTGTCATGTGTTGTACAGAAATTCGTACCGCCTCGTACACCGCATTAAAACAATCGCTGGGGGTAGAGGCCGAAATTACCGGCATAGGACATTCGCCGTTTCGGCCATAAAATGCCTGTAGCAAATCGCTCTGTTCGGTTTTGGTAGGTAAGCCGGTACTGGGTCCGCCACGTTGTATGTTGATGATGAGCAACGGTATCTCAAGCATTACCGCTAAACCCATCGCTTCGGTTTTCAATGCCATTCCCGGTCCTGACGTGGTGGTAATGCCTAAAAGGCCACCATAGCTGGCTCCAATAGCCGAGGTTATAGCGGCTATTTCATCTTCGGCCTGAAAAGTTTTTACTCCAAAGGCTTTGTGCTTGCTTAGCTCGTGTAAAATGTCGCTGGCGGGAGTTATGGGGTACGAACCGAGAAAAAGTTGGAGCTTGCTTTTCTGCGAAGCTGCAATTAAACCGTACGATAAAGCCTGGTTGCCCATAATGCTTCGGTACAATCCGGGGTTCATGCGGGCCTTCTCCACTTTATAAGTTGTACTAAATGCTTCAGTGGTGTCAGCAAAATTGTACCCTGCCTGCAGGGCCTTAATGTTGCTTTGTAAAATCGTATTCTTCTTTCCAAATTTCTCTGTTAAAAACTGAATGGTGTTATCCATATCACGGTTGTACATCCAGTATAAAAAACCCAGAACAAACATGTTTTTAGCCCGGTCTTTTTCCTTTACACCCATTTCAAATTCTTTCAGGGCCTCACGGGTCATTTTGGTAACGTCCATTTTTATTACCTGGTAATTTTCCAGGCTGTCATCTTCCAATGGGTTTACCCCCTCCGGATAATTGGCCAGGCGTAAGTTCTTATTATCGAAGCCATCCACGTTGGCAATGATCTTACCACCCTTCTTCAGGTTTTTAATATTCACTTTTAAAGCGGCTGCATTCATGGCAACCAGTACATCGCAATTATCGCCGGGGGTAAAAATCCGGTTGCTGCTAAAGTGAAGCTGGTAGCCACTCACTCCGGGCAAAGTACCCTGGGGGGCACGTATTTCTGCAGGAAAGTCTGGAAAAGTTGCCAGGTCTATACCCAGCATGGCTGTGTTATTGGTAAACTGGCTTCCTGTTAGCTGCATTCCATCACCACTATCGCCTGCAAATTTTATAACTACATCTTGTAATACTTCCTGTGTACGGCTCATTTTGTAAAATTATCAATCAAAAAAATCAATAGGCGAAGGTAATACAAGACGGTTTAGGTTGTTTTAGATTTTGTTATCGTAACAGGAATCTGCTTTGATGAGCCAGCTTTGTATCTGAAATGAAGCTAAAGTACAAGACGTGTGAAAATTATACTTATCTTAATATTTAACATTGGATAAAAACGGCACTCAATTAAATTTGTGACTACATTAGTAGTATAAAAAACTAATAAAAACTATGGAATTCAAATCGAGTAACCCAACCTTATCGGAGAAAATCTTTAACCGGTCAATTGAAGCATCCAATGAAGGTGCAATGACGGTGAGGGGTGTAATGAATAAGTTTGGTTTTATATTTTTAATGATGATGGCTTCTGCTGCATACACATGGCATGCATTTGAACAGGGCCAGAACGTTAGCGGTTATTTATGGGGTGGCGCAATAGGCGGATTGGTGGTTGCAATTATTATGAGCTTTAAACCAACCACTTCTCCTTACCTGGCTCCACTTTATGGATTGTTGGAAGGTTTGTTTGTGGGAGCCTTATCAGTTACCATAAACTTTGCATTCAAGGATAGCTATCCCGGCATTGTTATGCAGGCAGTGGTGTTGACATTTGGAGCAGCGATCGGTATGTTTCTTTTATACAATTTCAGGATTATAAAAGTAACAGAGCGCTTTAGATCGGTGGTTTTTACTGCAACCGCAGGTATTGCCATTTTTTATTTAATAGCTATGGTACTGGGTATGTTTGGTATTAACATTGGTTTTTTACACGAAGGCAGTTGGTTAGGTATTGGTTTTAGCCTGGTGGTAATTGTTGTTGCTGCTCTTAACCTGATTATGGATTTTGATATGATTGAAAGAGGCGCTGAAATGGGCGCACCTAAACACATGGAGTGGTTTTGCGCATTTGGCTTATTGGTAACTATTGTTTGGTTGTATATTGAAATTCTTCGTTTGTTAAGCAAACTGGGCAGTAGAAATTAAATGGACGTACCTATTAGAAAACAGTGGCCCGTTACTTTTTAGTAACGGGTTTTTTTTGCTCTTGCTTTTCAGTGCCTGTTAAATAAGATTGGAACTGGACTAAGCAATTTGGCTTGCATGTTGTATAATCCCCTCGTTGGCAAAAGTCTTTTTAATCTGCCTGTTCATTACATATATGAACAGGGGAGGAATATGCGCCAATATCATCATGCCGGGATAGCCGGTGGGCATTTGAGGCGAGTTGGGGTGGTGGCGCAGTAACTGGTATTTGCGGCTTGCCATAAAGTGATGATCGCTGTGGCGGCTCAATTCAAATAACATTATTCTGCCCACCACATGATTGCTGTTCCAGCTATGTTGTGGCAAGGCCCGCTCAAATTTACCCGGTGCAATCTGGCTACGCTGCAAGCCATAATGTTCAATATAATTTACGGTTTCAAGCAAAGCAATACCAATGAAGGCTGAAAGTAGATAGCAGAGTGTTATGAACCACCCAAACAATACTACAATGAGCGATACAAAAACTACCTGGATAATTGTAAATAAAATCATTTGGTTATGCAGGCTAAAAACAGCATGACCTTTCTTTTTCATATCTGCATTGGCAATATGCCAGGCACTGATATAGCTGTAAACAATCGTTCGCCCATAAAACGAGAACAACCATTCGTTCAACCGGGCCGAACTGGGATCGTTAGGAGTTGCTACACTTTTATGATGACCCCGGTTATGCTCTATAAAAAAGTGCAGGTAAAGCGATGTTAACAGCAGGCTTTTGGCCAGTGCCTGTTCAAATTTATTGGTGCGGTGTCCAAGTTCGTGCGCTACATTAATTCCAAAAACACCACATAATAAACCCATGCTAAAAATGCGGCCCGTATAGTCAATCCAGGTAAGGTTTGTTTGTTGCAGCGAGAACATAAAATACACCACTGCAGTGTACATGGCTAATGGAATAATGTATAACAGGTAGTCGTACAGCCGGTCACTTTTGGCTATGGCTTCCTCCGTATCCAACAGGTTATTTTCATTGGGCTTTATAAATAATTCAGCCAGGGGTATTACCACATACGACCATACAATGGGTAAAAATGTGATCCATCCGGTATAGGTAAACGAGAGGTACGCCAGGTAAAATAGTATAAGGGGCGAACCATATTTTAAAGTTTGTAAACGCATGTACTAATGTAAGAAAATTTGAGTAGTTATAGGTTGCAAAATCAAAAGTCAAAAAGAAGAATTTTATTTGTAAGCTGTCATCTTCATTAAAACAACGACCAACCATCAACGAACAACGAATTTTGAACCACAGCGGCACAGTGGCAGAAAGGTTCATAGCGATTCTTTCTTTCAACTGTCATCTTCATTAAAACAACGACCAACCATCAACGAACAACGATTTTTGAACCACAGCGGCACGGCGGCAGAGAGGTTCATAGCGATTCTTTCTTTCAACTGTCATCTTCATTAAAACAACGACCAACCATCAACGAACAACGATTTTTGAACCACAGCGGCACGGCGGCAGAGAGGTTCATAGCGATTCTT
>JAJAYD010000307.1 GCA_026786345.1 Chitinophagaceae bacterium | reverse complement strand
CAATTAAGGTTAGATTACTTTATTAAAATAAATACTGTGCAGCTTAAACTGTTATTGTTGCTACTGTTGCCCTTGCAGTTAATTGCCGGTGTAAGTATTTTCAACGGAACAGTCGTCGAAGCTACTTCGCAACTGCCTGTTGCGGGCGCAATGGTGTTTGTCAATCGCTCAAAGGAGTTTACCGTAACAGATAGTGCAGGTAAATTTAGTTTAATTGATACACTTAATCCTACGGTGGAGTTGGTGGTGAGTAAGGCTGGGTTTCAAACGTCTGCGTATGTTGTAACCTCTGAAACGTCAGCCTCCGAATTCAGGTTTGAGCTTGTAAAAGAAAGCCCGGAGATCGGGCACATAGATTCTTCAAAAACTGGAGTTTATGAAGAAGCATTTTTAAAGATTTTTTTTGGGACTACATACAACACCGCAGAAACGTTCATTACCAATCCTGCTATACTTCAATACAGTTTTAACGGGCAAACAGGAACGTTATCGGTAAAATCAAATGGATTGCTTGAGATTATTAATGATGGATTAGGGTATATGATCCATTACCAGTTGGATACTTTTTCACTGGTAGTTTCCAATGGCCTTTCGGATTTTCAAGGCTATTGTTTTTTTACTTCCCTAAGCACTAAAAAACCTTTTATTGTAGAAAAATGGAACATGAGAAGGCAGTTGGCCTATAAAGGTTCGATGCAACATTTTGTAAAAGCCGTTTATGCTGATAAAGTAATTGCTGAAGGTTTTAGCATAAGTAAAGTTGTCCGCTACCTGGAAGGCGAGAGCGGTTACAAGGGAGCGCTTAAATCCAAATATTTGGTTAGAGCGGGAAGTTTGAATGTAAATGGAAATAAGACTGGTTATGCCGATGTAACTGATGCTGCAAAAATGACCTCAACCAACACAATGCGATGCGACTCGGCTAATCAAACTTACTTCCATTATCCCGGCCCATTGCTGGTGCAATGGTCAGGCAAAGACCAACAAGCATTTTTGACTAATGAAGAGATGCCGCAAATGATCTCCCTGTTTTTATTTGGAAATCAAAAAGTAAAGATGTGTGCAAATGGTTTGTATTACGACAAACCCGATTTGTATGTACAAGGCTTTATGAGAGAAAAAATAGCTGATTTATTGCCGTTGGAATACAGGGGATTATAACGAAGCCAGGTATTGCTTCATGCGGATGATTTCTTCAATATTAACTATTGTATCCTCTAAATTTTCCCTCATTTGCTCCGCTACATATTTCATGGTTGAAGGCACCATGATTTTGGTGGAAGCATGCAATTCGGTAGCACCAGTTTGTTCTGCAATATTTTTAATGTTGCTGCTGTTAACTCCCGAACCGGGTATAATAATTATTCTATCATCAGCTTGCTTAACCAACGCTGTTAATAATGGAAGTGCTTCAACAGCCGTTGGCTTTTGTCCGCTGGTCAGCACCCTTTGGCAACCACAATCTATAATATCTTCTAAAGCCTGCTCGGCATCCACCGCCCTGTCAAAAGCACGGTGAAATGTAACTTCCATAGGATAAGCCAACTCTACAAACCTGCTGGTCATTGTTTTATCAACAGTCCCGTCCGGCTTTAAAAATCCCAAAACAACGCCTTCGCAACCCAACTGTTTAAAAAGTAGCAGGTCTTTTTCCATTACTTCAAATTCATCCTTGCTGTGCAAAAAGTCGCCACCTTTCGGTCTTACCATAACAAAGAGGGGAGTGGAGATTTGTTCTTTCAGGAATTTAATGGTTCCATACGATGGCGTAGTTCCACCTTCATGCAGGTTGTCGCATATCTCCAATCTGTCAGCACCGGCATTACTCGCCAATATTGCAGACTGCACATTAAAACAGGCTATTTCAAGTGTATATTTCAAAGTTTAAAAAGGAAGAGAAGGAGCCTGGATTAAAAATAACTTTTTGCCTGGATCAAATAATTTTTATCATCGGCATAGCAAACTGCATAATCAAATCCTTTTTGAATACAGAAGCCGCCGTGTTCGCCATTTTTATTAATAGCGATAAAACCAACCTGCAGGTCTTTGGCTTTTGCCTTATCACGTTTTACAATACGATGAACTGCCTTTCGGCAAGCCTCCTCCGGCGAGTTTCCCTGGCGCATCAATTCAACAACAAGGTGCGTTCCGCAAATTCTAATTACTTCTTCGCCCACCCCTGTTGCGGTGGCAGCACCTACTTCGTTATCAACAAATAAACCGGCACCAATAATTGGAGAGTCCCCAACACGGCCACGCATTTTAAAACCCATTCCACTGGTAGTGCAGCTTCCGCTTACATTGCCCGATGCATCCAGCGCAACCATACCAATGGTGTCGTGGTTATAAGCGCCATCTTCTAATTGTGAAGGAGCAAAAGGTCCATGACCTTTTTCAATATTTATTATTGGTTTGTATTCTGATTTCTTCAACCAGTTTTCGTATTCTTTTTTCGCCGAAGGCGATAAAACCTGCTCGTCCAATGTAAACCCCTCCTTAACTGCAAACTGTTGAGCACCTTCGCCTACTAAAAAAACGTGCGGTGTTTTTTCCATTACCATCCTTGCAACTGATACCGGGTGCTTAATACGCTCCAGGGCAGCAACCGCACCGCAGTTACCCATTTCGTCCATTATGCAGGCATCCAGTGTTACGATACCATCCCTGTCAGGGTTGGCACCCAGGCCCACGCAACAGTTGATGGATGATTCGGTAACATTTACTCCTTTTTCAACAGCATCCAATGCCTTGCCATTACTCTTCAAAATTTTCCAGGCCTCTTCGTTGGCTTTTAAACCCTCCGGCCATGTGCTGATTACTATTGGCCGGCTTCGATTCCTATTTTTTGCAAAAACATCCTGGTTAAATAAACTCCCGAAACCAAGAGAAGATAATTGAAGAAAATTTCGTCTGTTGAGCATGGATTAACCTGTTATAAATGAGTGATTAGACTTGTGTGTAAAAAATATTAGGGAAGTGTTTAAGACAGAAAAATAACCTCAGGCTTACTACTTCACACTCAACATCTTAATCATGTCGTCGCTAATCTGTTCGCTGTAGGCGCCATAGGCACTTACCAGTACACCTTTCATGCTATCGTCTTTGCTGGCAATTGCATAAACCACCGCCTCATCGGCAGGATCTGTATTTCCTTCAAAACGATAGTGTTCAACAATTTCAAATTGCGAGGGCAGCAGGCAAACACCTGTATCGCTGCATTTTATATTATCGAATGCAAGATTAAAATCAGTAGTAAACCCTCTAAGTTTTAATTCGGTTAAACTTTCCGAAACAGTCTCGTACGAATGCATAGTTAGTTTTTTTGAAAGTTACCTAATAACCGAAACTAACGCTAAAAATTAAATTGCTTTTCTTCCGGAATGATTTTAAAATGAGGTACCTGATAACCCGATGCGTTGGATGGTGGCAAGTGTTTTGTACTTAATTAAGAAACGAGTTTAATAATATTTTAAACTTTCAGAAAAAAATGAAAGTTTGATGTATTTTTACATGTCAATAATTACTCAATATGAAAGTAGTAATAGCAGGTGGTGGTTTTGCCGGAATGAAGCTGGCCAGAAGCCTGAATAATAAGCCGGGGTTTGAAGTTATGTTACTTGACAGGTTTAATTATCACCAGTTTCAACCATTGTTTTACCAGGTTGCCACCTCAGGTTTAGATGCCAGTAATATTTCATTTCCACTTAGGAAGGCTTTTCATAAAAGTAAAAATGTGCGGATAAGAGTCTCGAAAATTGAGGAGATTTTACACGACCAAAATAAAATAATTACCGACCAGGGTGAGATTGATTACGACATATTGGTGCTGGCAACGGGGGCGGACACCAATTTCTTTGGCAACAAACAAATCATGGAAAATGCTTTTCCCATGAAGTCGACCGTTGAAGCATTACAACTTAGGCACCGTATGTTGTTGAACTTTGAAGATGTAGTGGTTTCAAAAGACCAGGCTTACATAGACCGGTTGTTGACAATCGCAATTGTGGGTGGTGGACCAACAGGTGTGGAGCTAAGTGGAGCCATTGCAGAAATGAAGATATATGTATTGCCGTATGATTATCCTGAAATTGATTTTCGCAGGATGAAGATTTATTTGATAGAAGCCGGTGATAAAACGCTGGGCACTATGAGCGAAAAATCATCTGAGCAATCGCTGAAATATCTGCAGGACCTGGGTGTAACAGTAATATTAAAAACACAATTAACGGAATATGACGGGCAAACTGCCAGGCTAAGTAATGGTGAAAGTCTGCAAACAGCCACTGTAATTTGGGCAGCCGGTATTAAGGGAAACATTCCACAGGGAGTTGATGCTTCGCTAATAGCCAGGGGAAACCGGATTAAAGTTGATAGGTTTAATAAAGTGAATGGTATTGAAAATATTTATGCTTTGGGTGATGTAGCCTATATGGAAACGCCGCTGTATCCACATGGGCATCCGCAGGTGGCCAATGTTGCCATAAACCAGGCAAAAAACCTGGCAAACAATCTACGCTGGATGGAAATGAAGTCGAACAGCCGGCAGTTGGAAGAATTTGAATATCACGATAAGGGCAGTTTGGCAACCGTAGGCAGAAATTTAGCGGTTGCCGATATACCAAAACCAAAAATGCATTTCGGAGGTTTTACCGCCTGGCTTATTTGGATGTTATTACACCTGGTTTTAATTCTGGGGGTGAAGAACCGGCTACAGGTTTTCATTAATTGGATATACAATTACATTACATACGACCAAAGCCTGCGCCTGATCTTTACTGAATTTTATAAACCCCGTTCCGTGGATCACCTGGGCGAAAAGAAACCAGAATTGGTTGCAGAAAATACACCTGCATAATAAATTTGAAGTGGCACATTAAACTGCTAACATGATCATTTTCAAGAATTTTATTGTTCCCGGCAAGGATGGCAAACCCATGTCAACAGACATTACATTGAAACACAATGGAAATAAAAAGCCTTTGGTCATTTATGTGCATGGATTTAATGGATTTAAAGATTGGGGGAACTTCAATTTAATAGCACAGCAATTTGCTGAGGCCGGGTTTGTGTTGGTTAAATTCAATTTTTCGCACAACGGCACCACACCTGATGACCCGGAGGAATTTACTGACCTGCAGGCGTATGCTGAAAACAATTATACAACGCAGTTGGATGAGCTGGGGCAAATTATTGATTGGTGTGTTGATGAGAAACATTATTATGTGGAAGAAATTGATCGGGATAACATCTACCTGGTTGGGCATAGCCTCGGAGGCGGATTGGTAATTTTGAAAGCTGCCGAAGATGATCGTGTAAAAAAGATCGCAACCTGGGCGGCCATCAGCGAGTGCAAAACTCCCTGGGGCAATTGGGACGAAGAACAGTTGAAAACATGGAAGGAATCGGGAGTTGCTCACGTTGCGAATAGCCGGACCAAACAGCAAATGCCATTACATTATCAATTGTTTTTAAATTACCAGCACAACTTGGAAAGACTTGATATTAAGCAAGCTATTAGTAAGCTTACAATTCCGACCTTAATTTGTCATGGCACACAAGACGAAGCCGTAACAGTTGATAAGGCTAAAGATTTGAAAGCATGGCAACCCAATGCAGCATTATTCCT
>JAJAYD010000306.1 GCA_026786345.1 Chitinophagaceae bacterium | reverse complement strand
GTCATCGGTTGTAAACGCTCACCTCTGCCGCATGCAAAACAGGGCTTGTTTAAAAAGAAAAATGGACAGTCGCTGCCTAACTGTAATGCATAGCTTAATAATTGTTGCTCGGCAAGTTCCAGGTTAAATTTTTGGTTCAGCAAGTTTAAGGTAAATGCCCCATCTGCACTTCCGCCGCCTAAACCGGCACCCATCGGCAGCACCTTATGTAAATGCATTTTTACTGTTGGCAAGCCAGGATAATCTCTTTTCAAAAGATGGTATGCCTTCAAACATAAATTGTCGTTCGCATCTCCGGCAACCGGCAAGCCGGATGTGGTAAATTCAAGAGCATCTCCCTGAATGATTTCTAAAACATCTTTTAATTGAGTAGGATAGAATACTGTTTCAAGATCGTGGTATCCATCTGTTCTTTTACGGATAACGTTTAAGCCCAGATTAATTTTTCCGTTTGGGAATACCACCATGACTTGTTTTTTATAAAGCTGTAATTAACGTGTAAGATTGAAGATGGATTAACAACAACAATTAAAAAAAATTAGTTTTTGTCAGTAGGTTTTGTAGGCGGGTTGTAATTGGTAACAGGCTCCACAAAGAATAAGGCGATGAAAGGATTGCGACCCGGCAAGTTTGAAGCGGCAGGCTGTAACAATGACCCAGTTACTTAAAGATGCCGGTTTAAAAAATGAAAAAATATAAACCATCCAAATCTAAAATTCAAACAAAATGAGTTGTAGAAAAAATATCGGGTAGGGATTTATTTGCTTCTCTTTTGAATTTCGTCCCTGATGGATATTGCCCTGATGTAATCTTCCTGGTCTAAAACCTCTTTAAGTAAACTATTTAATTCATCAAGGCTCAGACCACTCAGATCGTCGCGGCTTCCAGGCTCAGAAATGGTAGTGGTGGTAGGCGAACCCTTTTTCTTTCCACCGGGTGCGTCTTCCATTAATATACCGGCACTTTCCAAAATATGATCGTACGTAAAAACAGGGCAACCAAATCTTACTGCTAACGCAAGGGCGTCGCTGGTCCGGCTGTCAATTTCAACAGTATCATGGTCGTTTACACACACCAGTTTCGAGTAAAAAATTCCTTCCTGCAGGTCACTAATAATAATCTCGTGCAGATCAACATTAAAGGCATTCATAAAATTTTTAAGGAGGTCGTGTGTCAATGGACGGCTGGGTTGCATGCGCTCAAGAGCTACCGCAATAGCTTGTGCTTCAAAACCACCAATAACAATGGGCAAGCGACGCAGGCCATTAACTTCTCCCAAAACCACAGCATACGAATGGGTTTGCGTAATGCTATGTGATAAGGCTACTATTTCCAATTCAATTTTCTTCATACCTGCTGTTATCTTCAGGGTTTAATTAGCGCAAATGTAAAGATTTGTGTTTTTAAAGCTCAACTTTTATACCTCATAAAAATTTGTATGCACAAAACTCCCGTGTATTTTCTCCAGCCTGCCAACTATTGATTCAATTTATAACCTCGTTTTGCTGTGGGTATTGTTTGTTACATTTGCCTTCCAAAAAAATGCCGTAATTATTTATGATCAATGTTTCGTTTCCTGATGGGGCAGTAAGGCAATTTGAACCCGGAGTAACCTCTATGGAAATTGCTAAATCTATAAGTGAAGGACTGGCACGCAAGGTTTTGGCCGCTAGTGTAAATAGTGAAGTTTGGGATATGGCTCGCCCAATTAATAATGATGTTTCTATAAAGTTTTTAACCTGGGATGACCTTGAAGGTAAAGCCACTTTTTGGCATTCATCTGCACACCTAATGGCCGAGGCTTTAGAAGCAGTTTATCCTGGTGTAAAATTGGGTATTGGTCCAGCAATTGAAAAAGGATTTTATTATGATATTGATTTGGGTGATCGTCAAATAAACGAGGATGACCTTAGAAAATTGGAATTGAAGATGGTTGAGCTAGGCAGGCAAAACAATGCTTACCAGAGAAGGTCAGTGCCAAAAGAAGAAGCAGTCGGCTATTTTTCAAGTAAGGATGATGAGTACAAATTAGAGTTGCTTGAAGGACTTCAGGATGGCCATATTACTTTTTATACACAAGGCGGTTTTACTGACCTATGCCGAGGGCCGCACATACCACATACCGGATTTATTAAAGCCATAAAACTAACCAGCATAGCCGGTGCATACTGGCGTGGCGACGAAAAAAGGAAGATGCTTACCCGTATTTATGGGGTAACATTCCCCAGCCAGAAAGAACTGGATGAATACCTGCTTTTTTTGGAAGAAGCGAAGAAGAGAGACCATCGCAAATTGGGTAAAGAATTAGAGCTGTTTACTTTTTCTGAAAAGGTAGGTCTCGGCTTGCCATTATGGTTACCCAAGGGTGCAATGTTGCGGGAAAGATTACAGCAGTTTTTACAAAAATTACAAATGGATACCGGCTACTTACCTGTAATAACACCCCATATCGGCCATAAAAATTTGTATGTAACCAGTGGTCATTATGAAAAATACGGTAAGGATAGTTTTCAACCGATAAAAACACCGGTAGAAGGAGAGGAATTCTTTTTAAAACCAATGAACTGCCCGCACCACTGTGAAATTTATAAGTCGTCTCCCAGGAGCTACAAAGATTTGCCGCTGCGTTTTGCGGAGTTCGGAACCGTATACCGTTATGAACAACACGGCGAATTGCACGGCCTCACCCGTGTAAGAGGATTTACCCAGGACGATGCCCATTTATTTTGTCGTGCCGAACAGGTGAAAGATGAGTTTAAGAAGGTGATCGACATGGTTTTGTATGTGTTAGAATCTTTGGACTTTACTGATTTTACTGCCCAGATTTCGCTACGCGATACAAACGACCGTGATAAATATATTGGCAGCGACGAGAATTGGGCCATAGCCGAACAGGCTATTATTGAAGCAGCAGCCGAGAAAAATCTGAACACAGTCACCGTGTACGGGGAAGCTGCGTTTTACGGTCCCAAACTGGACTTTATGGTTAGGGATGCCATTGGCAGAAAGTGGCAATTGGGAACCATACAGGTAGATTATAACCTGCCGGAAAGATTTGACCTTACCTACATTGGCGAAGACAATGCCAAACACCGACCGGTAATGATCCATCGTGCTCCGTTTGGTTCCCTGGAAAGATTTATTGCTGTATTGATTGAGCATTGTGCTGGTAAGTTTCCCCTCTGGCTGGCCCCAACACAGGCAATTGTGTTACCTATAAGCGATAAGTATATTGACTACGCAAATGAAGTAAAAGCCAAAATGACCAAAGCGGGCTTACGAGTTGAAACCGATGAAAGAAATGAAAAGATTGGAAGGAAGATACGTGAGGCTGAGATGAACAAGATACCGTATATGTTTGTAGTTGGGGAGAAAGAAATGCAGGAAGAAAAAATTGCAGTTCGCCGTCAATCAAAAGGAGATATTGGTGTTAAAACCATGGAGGAAGTAATTGCGCTGCTTAATGAAGAAATAGAAAATAAAAGAGCATTTGATTAATTTATTATTTTTACAATAATCAGGTGGTGTTCAACTAAAAAAAATATTGCGTTACCATTTGAAAACAATACAATAACCAAAAAACAATTAATGGCAGTAAACCCGAGTTTTTATAGGGGCAGAAACCCTAATTTTCGAAAAGAAGTTCAGCAGGAACACCGTACAAACCGGATGATACGGATACCTGAAGTGAGATTGGTTGGTGAAGGGATTGAACCAGGCGTTTATCCAACAGAGCAGGCCCTTGCGATGGCCGAAGCACAAGGTTTAGATTTAGTAGAAATTTCTCCCAATGCTGCACCACCCGTTTGCAGAATAATCGATTATAAGAAGTTTTTATACGAGAAGAAGCGTAAGGAAAAGGAAATGAAGGCCAATGCCAAACAAAGCGAAGTAAAAGAAATTCGCTTTACGCCAGGAACCGATGACCACGATTTTGACTTTAAATGCAAGCATGCCGAAAAGTTTTTAAAAGACGGTAACAAGGTAAAAGCATATGTTCAGTTTAAAGGACGTGCAATCATGTTTAAAGACAGGGGAGAATTGTTACTATTGAAATTTGCAGAAAGGTTATCAGAGGTAGGCGTTTTGGAAAGCATGCCTAAAATGGAAGGCAAAAGAATGTTAGTAATATTTGCTCCCAAAGCACAGAAAAAAAACAAGTAATAGTTTAGAACAATAATTTTGAAACAGCAGCCTCCAACTGCTGTTTTTTCATTTCTACAACTTTAGAGTTTATGCAAGACGAAATAAGAATTGGCTACAATGAGTTGAAATCTGTATTCTACGATATACTGTGTAAGCTTGGATTTACAAATGAAAAAGCGGAGGCTTGTGCTACTGTATTTGCTAACAACAGCCTGGACGGGGTTTATACGCATGGGGTAAATCGCTTTCCCCGCTTTGTGCAAAATGTAAAGGATGGAGTTGTAATAGCTGACAACGAGCCGGTGAAAACCGGTGGAACGAATGCGCTGGAACAATGGGATGGCCAATTAGGTCCCGGGCCGTTGAATGCAATGGTTTGCACAGACAGAGCCATCGAACTGGCTAAACAAAATGGCATCGCGTGTGTGGCGTTGGCCAATACGAACCATTGGATGCGTGGAGGTGCCTATGCCTGGCAGGCCACAAAAAAAGGCTTTGCCTTTATTTGCTGGACCAACACAATAGCCAACATGCCGGCATGGGGTGCTTTTGATAGCCGGCTCGGTAATAACCCTTTAATAATGGGTATACCGTATAAAGACGAAGCGATTGTTTTAGATATGGCGATCTCCCAGTTTTCGTATGGTGCAATGGAAAAGCTGGCAATGAAAAATAAACAATTGGAAGTGCCGGGTGGGTTTAATGAAAGCGGTGAGATGACAAAGGATCCTCAAGAAATTATAAAATCCAACAGATCACTTCCCGTAGGTTATTGGAAAGGTTCGGGGTTATCGTTACTGCTGGATATTTTAGCGGCGGTGTTATCTGGTGGTAAATCAACCTCGCAGGTAACAGAACAAAAAAGCGAGTCAGCCCTTTCGCAGGTGTTTATTGCTATTGACCTGCAATCATTGCACAATTTTCCTTCAATTAATTTGATACTCAATAATATTATAACAGACTATCATGCCGCATCGCCCGACGGATCGGGCAATGCTATTTTGTTTCCGGGAGAGCGGGTAGTGCAAACCCGTAAACAAAATTTAGTTGAGGGCATTCCTGTTAATAGTAAAGTATGGGAGCAGATTCAAAGTCTTTAAATTGGGAATTGGCCTGGTTTTCCTTCCAAAATAAAAAATAGACGAAAGTTGGTAATGAAACTTTACCAGGTAGGCAACTTAAATTAACTGCCTTTTCAGCTTGAAAAACAATTGAATTCCCCTACTTTTGCAGCCGTTTTGTAAAAGTTAGTCAGTAAAAAGACTTCTTTTTACAACGGACATTACCCACAAGGCTCCATAAGTTTCCGTCTGTTCGGAACGCCAGCAGGGTGTAATCTATAAAGATTATAAAATGCCAAAAGTTAAAACAAACTCCAGCGCAAAAAAAAGGTTCAGAGTAACCGGATCAGGAAAGATCACTTTTCAAAAGGCCTTTAAACGCCACATTTTAACCAAAAAGTCAACTAAGCGTAAACGTGCTCTTGGTAATACAGGTATCGTTCATCCTTCGAACCTTCACTTTGTAAAACGCCTTTTAGGATTAAAGTAAAATCGATCCATTCCCCGAAGGGAATAAAAAAGTAATCTTAATTAAAAAAAACTTGTTCCGGAAAGTCGGAATCTAAATTGAAGAAATTATGCCACGTTCAAAAAATGCGGTAGCCTCAAGAGCCAGAAGAAAGAAAATTCTTGACCAGGCTAAAGGTTATTATGGTAAAAGAAAAAATGTTTATACCGTTGCCAAAAACATAGTTGAAAAAGGTATGACGTACAGCTATGTAGGTCGTAAACTTAAAAAACGTGAATTCCGTACTTTATGGATTGCACGTATTAATGCAGCAGTAAGAGAAGAAGGGCTTACTTACAGTCAATTCATCAATGCACTTTCTATAAAGGGCATTGATTTAAATCGTAAAGTGTTAGCTGATCTTGCTATGAATGAGCCTGCTTCTTTCAAGGCTTTGATAGCTTCAGTAAAATAGAACTTTGACAATCATTTATATTAATCAGCCGGAAGTGAAATCACTTCCGGTTTTTTAATTTCATAATGGTCAAACAACTAATTTTGCCTTTTATTTTTTAAGCATATCAATACGGACCCACATCAATGAATAATTCGTACACCGACCTGGTGAAGCAAACCTTTCACTTTCCTCAGGAAGGTTTTCATATGGAAGATGGATACCTTCAATACAACGATTTAGATATAAAGGCACTGATTGATAAGTATGGTACGCCTTTAAAGCTAACCTACCTGCCTAAGATTGGTATGCAGATTAACAAGGCAAAACAGATGTTTGCCAATGCTTTTAAAAAGCATAAATACGAAGGTGAATACAACTATTGTTATTGTACAAAGAGTTCTCATTTCTCGTTTGTGGTTGAGGAAACGTTGAAACATAATATCCATCTGGAAACTTCTTATGCTTACGATATAGAAATAATAAAGAAGCTCTATGCACGAAAAAAAGTAACCAAGGATACTTATGTTATTTGCAATGGTTACAAACAAAAATCTTACACCCGTCGTATTGCCAACTTAATTAATACCGGGTGGAAGAATGTTATTCCAATATTAGATAATGCCGAGGAATTGAATGACTACCGCAAATCGGTCAAAACTCCCTTTAAATTGGGCATCAGGGTTGCGGCTGAAGAAGAGCCCAGTTTTCCTTTTTATACCTCACGTTTGGGTATGCGTACAAAGGACATTCTTGAGTTTTATGTTGACCAGATTGAGGGTTTTGAAAATAAGTTTCAGCTTAAAATGCTGCATATTTTTTTAAACAAAGGCATTAAAGACGATATCTATTATTGGAGTGAGTTAAATAAAGTGCTGAACCTTTATTGCCAGTTAAAAAAGATATGTCCTGAACTGGATAGCATAAACATTGGTGGCGGTTTCCCCATTAAACATTCGCTGGGTTTTGATTACGATTACCAGTTTATGATTAATGAAATAGTGGGGAATATTAAAAAAGCTTGTAAGAATGCAAAGGTACCCATGCCTAACATTTTTACTGAATTTGGAAGTTTTACCGTTGGCGAGAGTATGGCTCATATCTATAGTGTGCTTGGCCAAAAAACACAAAACGACCGCGAAAACTGGTACATGATAGATTCTTCTTTCATTACTACCTTACCCGATACATGGGGTATTGGGGAGAAGTTTTTAATGCTACCAATTAATAAATGGGATGTGGATTATCAGAGGGTAGTTTTGGGGGGAATTACTTGTGACAGTCACGACTACTATGATAGCGAGGAACATATAAACGAAGTTTTTTTGCCTAAGTTGGAAGGTGGTGAACCGCTGTTTGTTGGCTTTTTTCACACCGGCGCTTACCAGGACCAGATTAGTGGGTACGGTGGCATTAAGCATTGTATGATACCCAGCCCTAAGCATATTATAGTTGGCTACTATAAAAATGGCAAATTACACGACTGGCTACATGCAAAAGAGCAAAGTGCTCAAAGCATGTTAAAGATTTTGGGCTATTAGAGATTTAGGATAGATACATCTTATACCTGAAACTTATGGCTGAAGGGGTGTAATTGTTTACGCTCATTTTCTATATCAACTTATTTATTGAGTTTATGAATAAGACCTTGTGTCTTTTTAATCGCATCTACACTTTTTGCTACACTTCATTTTCCCAAACCACAGAAGATTCTGTAAGGCAAACAGTAAACAACCTTTTTACGGGTATGAAAACCAGCAATGGAGTTATGATAGCTGCTGCTTTTGCAGATAGCGCCGTGTTGCAAACCCTCAGCCGCGATAAAACTTCCGGAAAAATAACAGTTAGGAATGAGTCGGTAAACGAGTTTGTAAAGTCAATTTCAACCCTGGCTGTAAATGCCGCAGACGAAAGAATTAGATTTAATACAGTTAAAATAGATGCAGATCTTGCCAGTGTTTGGACGCCCTATCAATTCTATTTCAATGGAAAGTTCAGTCATTGCGGTGTTAACTCTTTTCAATTGGTTCGCCTGAATGGCCAATGGAAAATTCAATATTTAATTGATACCAGGCGTAAAGACAATTGCGCTAACTAATCCTCTTTTAAATCCCTCAATTGTGCTCTTAGCTCATTTATGTATTTCAGATACAGCTTTCGTAAATACCACTTTGCAAAAAAGAAAACGCCGGCTATAATGGCAATAGAATACACCACAAAAAACCAGTAAACAGTTATATCGGTTTGTATGCTGTTAACTGAAGAAAAGTTTTGATTGTAACGTGGCCTAACTGGTTCATTATAACCTATCCAATAAGATATAAAGAAGCAAACCGGTACCAATAGAACTATAAACTGAAAATATCTTTTCACAAAAAGCCTTAGAATTTTTATTAGTTCTTCCAGGCTTGTTATTAATGGATGAGCCTCATTACTCAACCAGGATACTTTCTTTATAAGCAATGCTATCGCAATTGCAAAAACAAAACAAACCACTGCAACAATAGCAAAGCATGTTTTGAGGGTAAAAATTGTAGTACTGTTGGCCAGGTAAATAAAAAAAATACCGAATAGCAAAGCCAAAGCCATTTCCAGGTAAAGGTTTCGTGTAAGCTTTGAAACCAGGCTGCCGCGGCGTTTTAGCAACATACCGCCAATGTCTTGCACCGTTTTACTGCTTTCCCCTGAAAGCTTATTGTTTAGCTGAGATTTTAGTTCATCTAATTCCATAATCCACAATTAGGCATTTTCAAATATTTTATGAGTTTGCTCTTTCAACTTCGATTTAATCCTGTTCATTTTCACCGCTACATTGTTGGCAGTTATTCCAACCACTTCACTTATTTCGTTGTAACTATAATCTTCCAGGTATAACATAATGATAGCCTTATCTGTATTTGACAACTTACCGATAGCCTTGTACATTGCCTGTAACTGTTCTTCAATAGGATCGTTGGCTTCTGTTTGTGCTTCGGGCAGCAGGTCATACATAAGAACCTCTGGCTGCCTTTTTTCTTTTCTATAAAATGTTATGGCTGTGTTTAGGGCCACCCGGTACAGCCACGTTGAAAATTTAGCCTTTCCTTTAAAATTTTTAAAAGCCTTAAAAGCCTGGTAAGTTATCTCCTGGAAAAGGTCTTCACGATCGGTCACAGAGTCCATGTACAAATTGCAGACTTTATGTACAATACCCTGGTGCTGGTTTAAGAGTGCAATAAACTGTTGCTGAAGTTGCATTTTTTTGCAGTAGTTAATATAAAACGGGTTTAATGGTATAGCCCTCTTTTCTTAATAAATTAATTACACCTTCTTGACCTCCCAAATGCGCTGCCCCAAATGCAAAGAAGGTGGGTATTTTTTCAACCTGCCCTGTTATTACTGTAATCCAATTACGATTACGGTTGATTAATAAATCGCGTTCGTACATACCAAAATCTCTATCACTCGTAGTTAAAGTATACAATTGCACGAGATCCTTTTGTTTATAAACTTCCAGCATATTCAAAAAAATATTTTTAGTGCTATCGATTTGAAATAGAGTTTTAGCCAGCATATCAGCCTGTTCTTTATAAGGTATGCTTTCCAGTACGTTCATTTGTTCCGATATTTTTTCCAAACCTAATAAGGGTTTGTTTTGCGCTTTCGCCATTTTCTGAAAATTATTTTCCCAACTATCGGGTGTGCAACCCAATAAAAAAGGGTAAATCATCGATACCACTAAAATGGGTTTGATAGAATTAAACAGGTCGAGTTGAATGCCGGTACTTTTTTTAAAAAGGACATTTGCACTATCATAGCTTGACGGGCCAAGTAGGCTTTTAATGGTTGATGAGTCCTTCATTTTCATTCCTTTCATCATTTCTATCATCATAGAGGGATCATCCATTTTTAACTCGAGAAACAATTGGCGGGTGGCTGAAAATTTTTCTTTAAGCACATCTGTAATTTGTATATCGCCAGGGCACATTATGTGGATGGTTCCAAATAAGTAGGAGGGTTCTTTGATATTCTTGCCTGTAATTTGCCATAGCAGGGTTTTGTCTTCAATCTTGTTTGACTGAGCTATAGAACCATAGCCAAATAACACAAAGTTTGTAAGAAAGAAAAGTCTCAATAATACCTTCATAAAAATATTTAGTTGCTTTATTAGTAAGCAGGCAATGTAAATTATTACAGAATCACCATCTTACTAAAACAAAACCCGGCATTTAACCGGGCTTATTGTTGTTTTTTGTTGTTAGGTTGAAAAGAAGGGCTCTTATTGAATGGTGATTTGTTTAGGAGCAACTTTCACTTCTTCAACTTTAGGTAAGAAGAATTTCAAAACGCCGTTCTCGTATTTTGCCTGAATTGCCTCAGCGTTTATTTTTTCATCCAAATTAAAGCTGCGCTTAAAACTGTTGAAAGTAAACTCTCTTTTAATCGTTTGGTAATCTTTGTTCTCTGTTTCAACCTGCTTTTCAAAACTGATCGTCAAAATTTTCTTATCAATATTCACTTTAAAATCTTCCTTATTTCTACCAGGTACCAACAACTCCAGGTGGTAACCCGCGGCTGATTCATGAATGTTGGTAGGAGCTACATAACTGGGTTCTTTAAAATCCCGTCCCCAGCTTTGCGGTAACGCGTTAAAGATTTCGTCGAATACCACGTTTAAATTTCTGTTTAATGGATGTTTTACCTGTATCATAATTTTTTATTTTTAGTTTTCAATTCATGTTCAAACGAAGGACCAATCCCAAAAGTCTGTATTACTCTGCTCCTAAAGGCAGTTTAATAGTTCTTAAAGTGTCAATATGTCTTGAATATTTATATCTTGCTGCCGTTTTAGCAAAATTTTCCATATAATTTTACCATGATTCTACTTAATTTTGCAATGCACATAGGATAAGTAGTGTGAGTTTGGAATTTTTAATTAATTATTGATAAGTAAAAGGAGAAATAAAAAATGTATCCAGCAGAAATAGTGTTACCCATGAAAGCCGAATTAACGGATAATGGTTTTGAAGATCTACAAACACCTGAAGAAGTAGATAAGGCGATTAATAAAGAAGGTACTACGCTTGTAATGATTAACAGTGTTTGTGGCTGTAGTGCCGGTAGTGCACGTCCAGGTGTACTAATGGCTGTTGCCAATGCAAACAAAAAACCTGAAAACATTACAACCACCTTTGCAGGTTTTGATGTGGATGCAGTTAGAAAAGTAAGGGAACATTTATTACCTTACCCTCCATCTTCACCAGCCATTGCCTTGTTTAAGAATGGTGAAATTGTGCATTTTGTAGAAAGGCATCAAATTGAAGGACGCCCGGCTCAAATGATTGCCAGCAATTTGATTGCTGCTTTTGAACAATATTGCTAATTTTAAGTTCCAAAAAAGATATTTAAGTTTTCATCCGTGGGCTTTTTAAAGCTTCAATGGATGGGTTAGTAAATAGCCTCCTCCTTTTCCAGGGAGGAGGTTTTTTTATTACAATTAAACGCTACCAGATCATTTTAAACGATCCATTGGGAGCGGCCTAAAAAGATGTTTTATAATACCAGCAGAAGTTTTCCATAGCTTCTTAGTTGCCAATCGGTTCAAAGGCAGGTTTTTCATAGCGATGTCGCGGTTTATCCTGAGCCTGTCGAAGAGTCGCAAACACTGTAGTCCTGATAGGTATCGGGATGGCATCTTCAGTTTCAAAATCAAAGTTTCAATTTATATATTTACAGCTTCTCAGGAATAATATCACTGTGATCTTTTAACTAACACTTCATCAAAATGTGGTCGGGGCTTCCAAATGTTTGGTACTGCTAATTTGCACTTTATCATGTGCCATAACAGCCCATAATAGCTACATACATTGTTTAGGTTACTTTTAAATTTCAAACTTGCCATAAATGAAAAAACTGCTGTTCTTTTTCACTATAACCGTATTGTCATATAATGGATTTTCACAAACAACCAGGTCATCAGCAGATCATTTTTATAGCAATTTTCAAGCATCACCCAACGATGCACCACCCCGTGTGTGGTGGCATTGGATGAATGGCAACATTACCAAAGACGGCATCTGCAAAGACTTTGCGTCGATGCATCGCTCCGGCATAGGGGGCTTTCAAAATTTTAATGCTGCATTGGCAACTCCCAAATCGTTCGAAAGCGATTAACCTACATGCCCCCCCGATTGGATTGACCACTTTAGGTTTACAACAAAACTTACTAATTCATTACTAAAAACAATTTAATTACATCATGGAAATAAAGTACAACAGCAGTTATCCGTCAATAGATGATCTTAGAAACAAGGCCAAAAAAATGATTCCCCGCTTTGCATTTGAATACCTGGATGGGGGTTGCAACGAAGATGTAAACCTGCTGAAAAATACAACAGCGTTAAGAGAAATAGAATTAAAACCCTATTACCTGAACAATTATGCAGGCGCCGATCTGCGTACAGAGATATTCGGTCATGTGTACGATGCACCTTTTGGAATTGCGCCTGTCGGTTTACAGGGATTAATCTTTCCAAACTCCCCTGAAATACTGGCCAAAGCTGCGTTTCAGCATAACATACCCTTTATCTTAAGTACCGTTTCTACTTCCTCCATTGAGCGGATCAGCGAGTTAACGGAAGGCCGGGCCTGGTTTCAATTGTATCATCCTGCAGAAGATGCCGTACGCGATAGTATCATACAAAGAGCGGCGGCTGCACAATGCCCGGTGTTGGTTGTTTTGTGCGATGTGCCCTCCTTTGGCTATCGTCCGAGAGACATTAGAAACGGTTTGGCTATGCCCCCTAAAATGAGCCTGCGAAACATACTCCAAATCATGGGTAAGCCCGAATGGGCACTAAAGACATTAATACACGGGCAGCCTTCTTTCGCAACGCTAAAACCATATACGCCAAAGGGTTTAAGCATGAAACAACTGGGACTGTTTATGAATAGAACCTTTAGCGGCAGATTGAATGCAGAAAGAATTAAACCTATACGGGATATGTGGAAAGGGAAATTGGTTTTAAAAGGAGTAGCAAGCGAAGAGGATACCGCCCTTGCCATTCAATTGGGCTTTGATGGTATCATCGTTTCCAATCATGGTGGCAGGCAACTGGATGCGGGACAATCTGCAATTGAATCGTTAACGCCCATTGTAAATAACTATAAAAACAAAATTACTATTATGATGGATAGCGGCGTACGTTCTGGTCCTGATGTGGCGCGGACAATGGCTTCTGGTGCCGATTTTACATTTATGGGCCGGTCGTTTATGTATGGTGTTGCAGCGCTGGGAGACGAGGGCGGCAACCATACCATTTCTATTTTAAAAACGCAGTTAAAACAGGTAATGGAGCAATTGTGCTGCTCATCCGTAAACGATCTGCCGGCGCATTTAATTTAAAATTATATCAAACTCTGGTAACATATTTATTTTAGACAGTTATGGAAGCTATACAGTGCATGACAGCCAGGATTGTTACAGAAATACTTTTGTTGAACAAATCATTACCACATAAAATAACCATTGCATGCAAGTAGTCTTAGGTGTAATCTTCCACTTCATTGGCGGCTTTGCCTCGGGAAGTTTTTACATGCCTTATAAAAAAGTAAGAAACTGGTCGTGGGAGAGTTATTGGATCGTTGGTGGCTTCTTCTCCTGGCTGGTGGTTCCACCGCTGGCAGCCTGGCTTACCATTCCAAACTTCTGGAACATCATCTCTGGTGCTACCGGTACAACGCTTTTATACACCTACATTTTTGGACTGCTTTGGGGTATTGGCGGCCTTACCTACGGGTTGGGTGTGCGGTACCTGGGTGTCTCGCTGGGCAGTAGTATTATCCTTGGGTTGTGTATGGTTTTTGGTTCCATAATTCCCTCAGTGTATTATCAATTTTTTCCGCAGGCAGGTAAAGACACTATTGGCATGATTGCATCAAGTAAGTGGGGTATTACGGTACTGGCTGGTTTGCTCGTTTGTGTAATAGGTATAATCCTTTGTGGTAAGGCCGGCACCATGAAAGAACAGGAATTAAGAGCAAGCGAACCGGGTGGTACTTCAAATAATGGGGATGGTGTAGTGAAAGCAAAAAAACAGGTACTGGTTGCAGAGGCGGTTGCTGCAGACAACGGCTCGCATACACCGGTTTTTGAAGAAGTTGCTATTACTGCAGAAGCGCCACCGTCTGCTTATAGTGGCTCTTCCGGAGTAACTGAATACAGGTTTGGACTGGGTTTAACCCTGGCCATTATATCCGGTGTTTTAAGCGCCTGTTTCAACTTTGGCTTAGAGGCAGGAGCATCTTTGGCCGAAGTAGCCAATACCATTTGGAAAGAAGCCAATCCCGCCAGCACAACCGGGTTTCTCTTTCGCAACAATGTTATTTATGTAGTGGTGCTTTGGGGTGGACTGACCACCAACTTTATTTATTGCATGATCCTTAATAAGCGTAACCGATCCTTTAAGGATTATAGCAATCCCAAAACGCCGCTGTTGCGCAACTATTTGTTGTCTGCATTAGCCGGTACTACCTGGTTCCTCCAGTTCTTTTTCTATGGAATGGGAGAGAGTAAATTAGGTAATGGTGCTTCTTCGTGGATACTGCACATGTCGTTCATTATATTGGTAGCCAATATGTGGGGCTTAATTGCCAACGAATGGAAAGGCGTATCTCCAAAAACAAAAATGACTTTATTGGCCGGAGTGGTTACCATATTTTTTGCTGTACTGGTTGTTGGGTATGGAAACTATCTAAAGCCATAAAGGCAAAGAACGTCATCAACTTAATTGTTTCTTATGGCGGAGGGGTAGTGTTTGAATAACCGTAGGTGCCGCCTATGGAGCGTAAGAAATAGTTTTGTTAATATGTCATTAGCTATAGGAAAGACGAAGTGAAAAGGCTGTTTAACCTTAGTAGAAAAAATGTAACCCTGCATTAACCTTATTACTCGTTGGTGATTTAAACCTTTACTTATGAGTTAATAAGGTTTCTGCAAAAAAAGTCTATGCTTATCTACTAAGGTGTAAACAACACAAACTTTTATTCCGCTGAGTTTATCAAACGATTATTATAAACAATGGCAATATCAAGAAAGAAATTTAAAAATTGGATATTATTCATGTCATTTTCAAAGTAGTTTTTTAGGCACCGAAAAATTAAATACAAACAATGACGAATAGTGAACAAAAGTTGAAGTGTGCGACCCCGCAAGAGTGACGGGGCAGGCAGCAACGATGATGAGTAGAGATACTAAGCTGACTACCTAAAAAAAAACTATGTATCGGAGAGCTTTTAAAATGCAATTATTTGCCGGCTTCGAAGAGGAGTACAAAAGGCGGCACGCCGAACTTTGGCCTGAGCTGGAGCAATTGCTTAAGGCAACGGGCATTAGTGAATACTCCATATTCCTGGACCCTTTGACCAATAGTTTGTTCGGGGTTTTAAAAGCAACTGACCCCGCCAAACTTGACAACTTACCTGCACACCCGGTTATGCAAAAGTGGTGGAATTATATGAAGGATATCATGGAAACAAATGCCGATAATTCCCCGGTGCAGGTACCATTAGAAGAAGTATTTTATTTACCATAATCTTTTAAAACGCTTGTCATGATAGAAAAATACCAGGTGGAAGAATCGAACGAAAAACAATTAAAGGAACATAAAAAAAGATTGGAGTTCGTTGCTTCAGGTGTTGAAAATATTGAAGACATCCTTCAAAAACTAACCGACTTCCAGGTGGCCATACCAAGCTGGGCCCTTGGTACCGGAGGTACACGCTTTGGTCGCTTTGCAGGTGGTGGAGAGCCCCGCAGCCTCGAAGAAAAGATTGAAGATATTGGTTTACTTCATATGCTTAACCAATCGGGTGGCGCCATTTCGTTACACATTCCGTGGGACATTCCACAAAATCCTTCGTCGATAAAAGCATTGGCTGCACAACATGGTTTGCGTTTTGATGCAGTTAACTCCAACACGTTCCAGGATCAGCCGGGCCAGGAGTATAGTTATAAGTTTGGATCGTTGCAGCATGTTGACAAAGGTGTACGCAAACAGGCCATCGATCATAACATTGAAGTGATAAGCCATGGTATTGAACTGGGCTCCAAATCCCTGACTGTTTGGTTGTCCGATGGTTCCGGTTTTCCGGGCCAGTTGAATTTTAGAAAGGCATTTCAAAATGTTTTGGAAAGCCTGAGCGAGATATACGAGGCATTGCCAGGCGACTGGAAAATGTTTGTTGAATACAAATGCTACGAACCCAATTTTTATAGTACTACCATAGCGGACTGGGGCCAGTCTTTGTTGCTTGCAACAAAGCTTGGACCTAAGGCGTATACGCTGGTTGATTTGGGTCATCATTTGCCCAATGCCAATATTGAACAAATTGTTTCATTGTTGCTGATGGAAGGCAAGCTGGGTGGTTTTCACTTTAACGATTCTAAGTATGGCGATGATGACCTTACCGTTGGCAGCATAGCGCCTTATAAATTGTTCCTCATATTTAACGAGCTGGTTGAAGGAATGAATGCCAGGGGAATGAACCACGCATCTGACCTCGGCTGGATGATAGATGCATCGCACAACATAAAGGATCCGTTGGAAGACCTTTTGCAATCGGTTGAGGCCATTCAAATTGCTTATGCCCAGGCTTTACTGGTGGATGCAAAAGCCCTGGAAGTGGCCCGCAAGTCGAATGATGTGGTGCAGGCACAGGAGATTTTGCAAGGTGTTTTTCGTACCGACGTAAGGCCCATTGTAGCCGAAGCCAGGCTTCGTGCCGGTGGTGCTTTGCAACCTTTGCAGGTGTTCAGGCAATGTAAGATAAGAGAAAACCTTATCAGGCAAAGAGGATCAAAAACTGTAGCTACCGGGCTGTAAACCAAACGTCTGCTATTTTATAAACTACCCGATGAAAAAACTATCCCTCCTCTTCCTGATTGCTGTTATCAGCATTTGTTCTGCTCCCAGGCAAATTACCTGGGTTGCATTAGGTGATTCCATTACTTACATCAATGATGATCTGAAGGAAACCAACAACAGGCTAACCAAAGGTTACCTGACGCAGGTTGTGGAAAAGCTGCCGGGTATTCACTATATAAACAAAGGCTACAACGGCTGGACCGGCGGCCGTATTGCCGATCAGATCAACAAACTTGATCTTCAAAAGGCAGATGTGTATACCGTGTTTTTGGGTACAAACGACTGGTGGGGCGGCCATGTAATCGGCAGCTTAAGCGATTATAAGAATAATACCGGAACCGCTACGGTCTATGGTTCGTTTCGCATTATCATTGATAAACTCAAAAGCCTAAACCCGGCTGCAAAAATTGTGTTGATGACACCCATGCAACGGTCGGACTTTGTGTATTTCAAAAATTTTAAAAACAATGCATTCGGGTCGTATCAACCCAAAAATAACCAGTCGCTCGAAGAGGTGGCCAATGCCATTAATGCCATAGGAAAATTGGAAAACATAAACGTGGCCGACTTGTACCACAACCGAAAATTATCTTTGAAGCACCTGGTAAAATTCAAACGACTGAAAGATCCTGTTACCGGCGATTATAAAAACTATCGATATCCTGCATATATAGGCGTTCCATTCAATGCGCAAACGGATGAGTATCCGTATCCTGCTGAAGCAATTGACCTTACCTACGATGGTCTGCATCCAGGTGATAAAGGCTGTGGGATCATAGCAAAACAACTGATACCTTTTTTTAAAAAGATCCGGTAAAAGTCGTGCGCACCCTAGCCTGTCAGCCTTTAATTTTTGATTATTCACAATGTTTAGCTGTAATTTGTCGTTCTTTCAAAGCTATACAAGGTGGTTATACTTTTGAAAGCCCTTTTATCCGGTACTATGCAGTTAAACTCTATGATTCATTTCATAAAAAAAACCTTCTTTGGTTTTTTTTTAAGGTTGCCTCGTTCTTACGTACAAATAGGTTTTGTAATGTTTACAATGCTGTGTATGTGCTCATGTACCCCCACAAAAACATCATCTTATTTTACTGATATACCCGATGCCACTTTAGTAAAATTGCCGGATATGGTTAGGCCCGAACTTACCATTATGCCTGATGATATGCTGGAGATTAAGATCATTGGGGCTAACGAAATAACTACCCAGGTTTTTAATACGTTTGGTGGTATCAGCGCTATCGGAGCTGCAGCAGGAGCCCCGGTTTACATGGTTGACCGTAACGGAGATATTGAGTTACCCTATGTTGGAAAAATTAAAGCTGCCGGTTTATCCAAAGATCAGTTGAAGGATAAACTAAAGACCGAAATCGCTCCATATTTAAAGGATTTGATGATTAATATCCGCTTTACTAATTTTCGCTTTACGGTTTTGGGTGAAGTGAGACTACCAGGAAGCTATACCTTCCCCACGGATAAGGTTACCGTGCTGGAAGCGCTAGGCCAGGCAGGTGACATGACCCAATATGCTGTACGCGATAATGTAAGAATTATTAGGGATAGCAGCGGAAAGAGAGAAATTGGTAAGGTTGATTTTACACAGAAAGATATTTTTAATTCACCCTTTTATTACCTGCAACGCAACGATGTAGTGTACATAGAAACCAACAAAAACAAAAGCAAAAACGAACAGTTTTCAAGGGCTTCCTCCCTGGTGGCCACCTTTACCAGCATTGTAGCTATTGCCATTACAATATTCAGGAAATAGCTATTGAGCCTTATTTTTTTCAAAAGCATCAATAATGAGTTACCCGGTAAACAATGCTGAAAATGAGTATGCCATTCAAAAGGGCAGCCAGTTTGATTTAAAGAAATTTATCTACAAAATCATAGAGGTATTGCCCTGGTTCATCTTTAGCGTGGGTATCTCAATATTTGCAGCCAAAATATACCTGCGCTATACGCTGGATGTTAGTAAAATTTCAGCCTTCCTTTTAATTAAAGACCAGGAAGAGGGCGGAAGTTCAGATTACAAGGCTTTGAAAGAAATGGGTTTGGTTAATGGAAATAAAGATGTTCAAAATGAAATTGACATCATTAAGTCATACTCATTAATGAAAAGAGTGGTCGACTCACTTCACCTGAATATTAATTTGTATAAAGAGGGCCGGGTTACCGCCTCGCCAACTTTTGGCGACTTAATGCCCGTTTCTATTCAATTGGTGGAAGAAAATCCGGAATCCAGGCCGGAAAGCTATAAGCTTGTAGTCAACGAACGAAATTTTACCATAAACGGTCCCGGCGGTGCTCAAACTTATCAATATGGTCAGGTATTCGAGGTAAGCCTTGGCAAGCTGATCTTCACACGCAACCAAAATTTAAAACTCGATCCGGGAGGTTACAGGATACTTTTTTCGGATAGAGATGCTGAAGCTAAAAAATATCGCAGTGCCATTGATGTTAGAAAAACAAATGACATGGGTGGCATCATCGAAATTTCGATGTTGGACGAGATACCGCAGCGTGCCATCATGATTATTAATAAACTGATTGATGTTTACAATTATGCAGGCCTCGACGATAAAAATATTGCAGGAATAAGAACCATCAAATTCTTAAACGAAAGAATTGACACCGTTTCAAGAGAATTGAACGAGGTAGAGATGTTCGCCGAGCGTTTTAAACGCGATAATAAGATTGGTTCAATATCCGAAGAGGCAAATATGTTTTTAAGCCAGGCACTGTTGGTTGATAATAAAAAGTCTGAACAGGTGGCTCAAATAAAAGTATTGGAGTCTTTGGAAGACTACGTAGGAGGTGCCAAAGGAGCTAATGAAATTATTCCTTCGGGCCTGGGTATCATTGAGCCTACCATGATTGCGCTGATCAGCAATTACAATCTGTTGGTTCAGCAAAAACAGGCCATGTCTCTAAAAAGCACAGAGGCCGATCCAACCCTTCGCAACCTGTTGATGCAATTAAGGGATGTTAGAGAAAACCTGCTAAAAAACATCGGGGTTTTAAAAACCGGTTTGCAAACCAACCTCAATCAAATCTCTTCAAATTTTGGTTTAATAGAAAGTAAGATTGCAAAACTACCAGGTAAGGAAAGACAGCTATTAAACATTACCCGCCAGATTAATTTAAAGGAAACGTTGTATCTATATCTGCTGCAAAAAAGAGAAGAAACTGAATTATCGCTTGCATCAAACATTAATAATACCAGGGTGGTCGACACCGCATTTAATACGGGTATTGTTAGCCCCGTAAAAAGTCAAATACATCTCTTTGCCCTTTTGATCGGCCTGGCTATACCAGCCATCTTCATTATACTCCGCGATTTCTTTAGTACCCGTTTAAACGATAGAAAGGAAATTGAACAAGGCACATCGGTACCGATATTAGGTGAGTTGTCCTATGAAAAGAATAAAAAGAACATTGTAATTGATAACAAAAGCAGAAGTCCTATTTCAGAGCAATTCAGACTTATCAGAACAAACGTGCAATATATGGGTGCTGAAAAGCAGGTAAAAACCATTTTGGTTTCATCTTTTATGAGTGGTGAAGGAAAGAGTTTTGTTTCGTTGAACCTGGCCAGCAGTATGGGTATCACAGGTGCAAGAACAATAATTCTTGAATTTGATTTGCGCAAGCCAAAACTGAGTAAATATTTAAATGTCCAGAGCGAATACGGGCTCTCCAACTATATCATTAAAGACATTCCAATAAAAGACATTATACAAAAAGTTCCGGGTCATGAACACATTAGTATGATTAGTTCTGGCCCCATACCACCCAACCCGGCAGAGTTGTTATTGAGCGAAAAAACTACCCGTCTTTTCGAATACTTAAGAGCAAACTTTGACATCATCATTATAGACACAGCGCCGGTGGGTTTGGTAACTGATGCCTTGTTGCTTGAAAAGTATGTTGACCTTACTATGTTTATTGTAAGGCACCAATACTCATACAAAGCAGTAATTCCTTTTATTGATAAACTGCATAGAGATAAAAAATTCAAGAGCTTATCTATAGTGGTGAATGGTATTAAAAACGAAGCTTCATTTGGAAATGGTTATGGCTATGGTTACGGTTATGGCTATGGATACGGTTATGGTTATTATGTAACGGAAAAGAAGAAGTCATTTCTTCAGAAATTATTAGGAACAAAAGTATGACCCAAATGAAACGCACAAAACCTGGTTGCTTCTTTTACATAAATGGGAGTAAGGTGGCGAAGCTTTATCTTTGAATAAAGAATGGAAGTAATGGAAAAAAAGTGGTTTGCCTTGTACACTAAGCCAAGGTGGGAGAAAAAAGTAGACGGCTTATTAATAAAAAAGGGAATAGAAACCTGGTGCCCTTTGCAAAAAATGACGAAGCAGTGGAGCGATCGGAAAAAGATTGTTGAAGAACCCTTATTCAAGTCGTATGTTTTTGTAAGAGTAGAACCAACCGAACGCACCAAAGTGCTGATGACAGACGGGGTTTTAAACTTTGTTTACCATGTGGGAAAGCCTGCAGTAATACGGAACGAGGAAATTGAGTTGATCAAAAAATATTTATCCGAAGCGGAAGCTTCCATTTCAATACAATCGTTGGAAGGTCTTGATGAAAATACCCGTATAAAGGTTAATCATGGCATTTTTATGGACAACACCGGCACCATTGTAAAAGGCGGCAATAAAAAAGTATACGTAAAATTGGAAAGCCTGGGCCAGGTTATGGTTGTAGAGTTTCCAGTTGAATATGTAACGCCCATTAAGTAAACACACTCCATTCAGTTACTTGAAAATTTTATTGATAGGTTTTGGTTCTATTGGCAAGCGACACCTGGGCAACCTGTTTCTTTCAGGTTATAAAGATATTGATGTAGTTACCAGGAATGCTTTGTTACCTGAACCTTACGAGGAACTAAAGCTTTACAGTTCCTTGCAAAATGCGCTGGCAAATTCAACCTATGATACCGCAATTATTTGTACGCCAACTGCCCAGCATACAACTGCAATACTTCAATTATTACAAGCGCAGGTTTACAGAATTTATATAGAGAAACCTGTCAGCCATTCATTAGCTGATTTGGAACTTGCTTTGTCGCTTTCGGCCAGCTATCCTAATAAAATAGTAGTCGGCTTTGACCTTCATTTCGACCTGGGATTACAGAAAGTAAGAGAACTGCTTTTTGAGCAAACCATTGGAAAAATCATTTCTATCAATGCTCAGGTTGGACAGTACTTGCCCGACTGGCGTCCCGCAGAAGATTACCGGCAGGGTATGAGTGCAAAAAGAGAAACAGGCGGTGGTGTAATGCTGGATCTTGTGCACGAATTTGATTATGTAACCTGGCTGGCTGGCCCGGTTAAAACGATAGCTGCTTTATACAAAAACTCAGGTTCGTTACAAATAGAAACCGAGGATATAGCCGAGGTTTTATTACAATTTGAAAGTGGTGCAATAGGTACCATTCACCTTGATTATTTGCAGCCAGCCCTTGTAAGAAATTGTTTGATAAACGGCGCAGAAGGAACCATTAAATGGAACCTGGCCGAGAATACAGTTGAATGGGGGAACCATGAAAAAGAATTCTTTTCTTACAGTTATGCAGGCTTCGAAAGAAATGAACGTTTCGTTCAAATAATGAAAAGCTTTTTACAGGATGAAGCTGATGAAAGGCTTACAAACATTCAGGACGGTATTGAAAGTTTAAAACTGGTTGTAGCTGCAAAACAATCGTGCGATACCCAACAGTTTGTTTCGATAAGTGACCTGAAATTTTTAACCAAACTCAACAACCTATGATATTGGCAACCATTTGTTGCAGGGGTGGTTCCAAAGGGGTTCCGGGTAAAAATATTAAACCCATAAAGGGTAAGCCGCTGATAGCTTACACTATAGAAGCTGCCAAACAATCCAGCTATATTAATGAGCTGATAATTTCTACAGATGATTCTACCATAGCCGATGTAGCCAGGTCTTTAGGGGCAAATGTTCCCTTTATGCGTCCCGCAGATTTGGCAAGCGACACTGCCTCTAAG
>JAJAYD010000305.1 GCA_026786345.1 Chitinophagaceae bacterium | reverse complement strand
GTTCTGGTCACGTAAACTAAGAAGAAACATCACTTTCACTTTCTTTATGAGTGTGATTGTAAACATCGGTATGTGGTTCGAACGTTTTGTAATCATCGTCACCTCAATTACAAGAGATTACCTGCCAAGTAGCTGGAGTTACTATTACAGTCCAAGTATTTGGGAAATTGGTTTCTACATGGGTACTTTCGGATTGTTTTTTACCTGCTTCTTCCTATTCGCAAAATACTTTCCGGTAATTGCTTTGGCCGAGATTAAATATGTTTTAAAAACATCAGGAGAAAATTATAAAGCAAAAATGGATAAGGTAGAAACGCAGCAGGTTGATGAGTTTGTACATGAGCATGCGCATTAAAAAGATGACGGATGACAGATGTCTGATGACAGGAGAAAGTGGATGGTTGGCGGTTAATCGGCGAAAGATGATAGGTGAAAACATGGGATGGATAAAAACGTGAGGGAAAGTGAAGTTGTCATTTATGGTTTGGCATTTTGATTTTTGACTTTTGAATTAAAATACTATGGCATTAAAAAGATTTGTTGTTGGTTGTTTTGAAGACGAGGAAGTATTGTTTCCTGCGGTCAAAAAAGTCAGGACTGCTGGTTATAAAATTCAGGATGTTTACACACCTTACGCGGTACATGGCCTGGACAAAGCCCTGGGTATGCGGGATACCAGTTTACATACTGCCGGCTTTATTTATGGCATTACGGGTACTGCCACTGCATTAAGTTGTATGGGTTGGATTTTTACCAAAGACTGGCCTTTAAACATCGGGGGTAAACCTAACTTTCCCCTACCGGCTTTTATACCCATTACCTTTGAGTTGACCGTTTTATTTGCAGCCGTGGGTATGGTGCTTACATTTTGTTATTTGTGCCAGTTGGCTCCGTTTGTAAGGCACCATCATTTTCATCCAAGGGCTACCGACGATCTTTTTGTAATGGCAGTTGAATGCACGCCTAAAACCAATGTAGAAGATTTGAAAGGTTTTTTACAAAGTGCAGGTGCTATTGAAGTTAATTACCAGGTGGCTGAAACGGGCTGGTGGTTTGGCAGGTACGACAAAGAACAAAAATTGTATGCTGACGAACATCCTGTTATAGCTTAATCGAATATTATCAAGATCAAGAAAATGAAGAAATTATCAATTATAACTTTTTGTTCGTTGGCTGTAGCTATGCTAGTTAGTTGTGGCGAAGATGTTAAAAGAACCCCGGGTACTGTATATATGCCCGACATGGCCTATAGTCGTGCTTACGAAACTTATGCAGATCACAGCAACCTGGCAAGTGCAGGTATCCATTATACCAATATGCCTGTTGCTGGTACGGTAGCCCGTGGCGAGGAAATGCCCTATCATTTACAAAATGACAGCGCTGGTTATTCTGCAAGTAATACGATAACAAATCCTTTAACAGTTTGGTCGGTGGCCGATAGTGTTGAATCTGAAAGAATGTACCTCATTAATTGCGCTATTTGCCACGGAACTGCATTAAATGGAAATGGTCCTCTCTATAAAGATGGAGCCGGACCTTACGCTGCAAAACCTGCAACGCTGGTTGGCGACCCGGCAATTGAGGCAAAGGGAGAAGGCGATTATTATCATGTGCAAACTTATGGTAAAGGCCAAATGGGTAGTTATGCCTCGCAGTTAAATCGTAAGCAGCGTTGGATGATTGCCCGGTACATAAAGCAAAAGCAAAAAAAGAACGGCGGCACAACTGCAACAGCAACAACAACTGACAGCACTACGGCAGGTAGCACTATGACAAAAAAATAAGTACTTAAAAATTACTGCATTCAAAATATTTAAAGATGTCATCCATAAGAGAACAGTTTGAAGTAACGGGTAAAATGAGAACCTGGTCAATGGGTTTGATTGCTATCGGTATACTTGCCTTCATTATTGGTTTAATTACAAAAGGTTTTAGCAGCGACCCACACCAGCAAGCCATCTTCTGGGGTACAGTAATGTATAACAGTATTTTTTTTCTATTAGTTTGTAATGCCAGTATGTTTTTTATATGCGTTACCACTTTAGCCAAAGGTGGATGGCAAACTGTTTTTCGCAGGGTGCCTGAAGCAATTTCTGCAGTGGTACCCATTTTTGGATTGATAGCTGCTTTTGTATTGCTATTCGTTGTATTTGGTTTGGGTCATGGCGATCATCACCCCATATATCATTGGGTTACCCCCGGTAAGGATGAAATATTATTAAAGAAGAGTGGTTTTCTTAATCCAACCTTTTTTGTGATATGGACCGTATTATCTATTGTTTTGTGGAGCTGGCTTGGCATGAAAATGAGACAATTAAGCCGCCAGGCCGATAATGGAGATATGTCTTTTGAAGAAGGAAACAACTGGTTTCACAGAAACCTTATCTATGGTTCTATGTTTACCGTTTGGTTTGGCTTAACTGTAGGTTCGGTTACACCCTGGGTTTGGATTATGAGTATTGATGCACATTGGTACAGTACCATGTTTAGCTGGTATACATTCGCCAGCTCGTTTGTATCCGGCATTTCATTAATTGTTTTGTGGGTGATCTTTCTTAAAAACAGGGGGCAGCTACAGTTTACAACTGAAGAGCATTTACACGATCTTGGAAAATTCATGTTTGCATTTTCAGTGTTTTGGACTTACTTATGGTTCAGCCAGTACATGCTCATTTGGTATTCTAACATTCCTGAAGAGACAATTTATTTCAAGCATCGTGTGCAGGGAGCATGGCATGGTATCTTCATTTTAAATCTTGTAATTAACTTTGTTTGTCCATTATTAATATTAATGAAACGGTCCAGTAAAAGAAATTATACCCTTTTAACGTTTATGGCAGTATTGATCATATTTGGGCATTGGATTGATTTTTTTCAAATGATTATGGGTAGTATTTCAAAGGATCATGTAACCCTTGGATGGCTTGATTTTGGAATGCTTGCTCTATACGCAGGAATGATCATTTTGTTTGTTGGAAGGGAATTAACAAAGGCACCATTGGTTGCCAGCGCAAACCCTTTTCTCAAGGAAAGTATCATTCATCATACTTAGAAAATTTTTTAAGACAGCGCAACGTTTATTTAAACAATACCGCCTGTCATACGTTTTATTTTAGATCAGAAATACCTGTATTTATCATGTCAATTTTTTTTACCATTGCCGTAGTTTTGTTAGTGTTTGTGGTGATTTTTCAAATTGCCAAAGCAAGTGAATATGTATCCATATTAAAAGGAGAGGAAAAAGCCGGAAAACAAGCCAACAAAATCAATGGGTTTTTAATGATTGTGTTTCTTGTACTTGGATTGATAGGGGTTTATTATTGCAATGAGCTTATGAAAGGAAGGATACCCCTAAGTTCTTCCCTTGAAGGCGATAAAGTAGACCAAATGCTTTATTTAACCATAGCTATAACAGGTGTAGTTTTCCTGATTACCCACATTTTACTTTTCTGGTTTGCTTACAAGTACCAGGAAAATGATGATAGAAAAGCTTACTTTTTTCCCCACAACAATAAGTTAGAGGTATTATGGACGGTAGTTCCGGCCATTGTGTTGTCAATCCTGGTAGTAATTGGTCTTAGAAACTGGTTCATTTTTACAGGTGATGCTCCTAAGGAATCTTTGGTTGTTGAAATAACCGGTAAGCAGTTTGGATGGATTTATCGTTATCCCGGTAAGGATAATACTTTTGGAAAAAAATATTTTAGAAACATTGATCCCGCCACTAACAGCCTTGGATTGATCTGGGCTGATAATAAGGAAATGAATCAAACAGCCGATCCTGCCTCTTTTGACGATATTGTGAATGAACAAGCGATGTACATTGTAAAAGGAAGACCCGTAAAATTGGTTATTAATTCAAGAGATGTAATTCATGATGTGGGTCTGCCACATTTTAGAATGAAGATGGATGCTGTTCCGGGTATACCAACCACCCTTTGGTTTACTCCAAAATATACCACAAAGGAGATGCAGGAAATTACCCAAAACGGCAACTTTGAATACGAAATAGCTTGCGACCAGATTTGTGGTAACGGGCACTATTCAATGAAAGGAATTATTAAAGTGGTTACCCAGCAGGAGTACGATGTTTGGGCAGTAACTCAAAAGCCCTATTATTTTTCAGCATTTCCTGACAAAGATCCGAGTGCCAAACCTATAGCACCGGTAGACAGTACCAAGCAAACAGCAGGTACAACCGCCAGTGATGCAGTAAAAAGTATAGCACGGAAGTAAGGAGTTAATTTTTAAATGATTCTCCGTTTGAGAATCTAAATTGAATATATGAGCAACGAAGAGATGTTACAGGCACAAACTTCCACAGGTCAGGTAGTGGAAGTTCCGCACCATGATCATCATGGTGAGCACCATCATCATGAGACCTTTATTACAAAGTATGTTTTTAGCCAGGATCATAAAATGATTGCCAAACAGTTTTTGGTAACCGGTATGATATGGGCCATCCTGGGCGGATTGATGTCGGTTTTGTTCCGTCTTCAGCTAGCTTATCCTGATGCAACTTTTCCATGGTTGGAAACATTACTGGGTAAATGGGCAAAAGGTGGTCATCTGTCTGCTGAAGCATATTATGCCCTGGTAACCACCCACGGAACCGTACTTGTGTTTTTTGTATTGACAGCGGGTTTAAGCGGAACGTTTGCCAACTTTCTTATACCACTTCAAATTGGCGCAAGAGACATGGCTTCGCCGTTTTTAAATATGCTTAGCTACTGGTTTTTCTTTACAGCCGGTGTGGTAATGTTATCGTCTTTATTTGTTGAGACCGGTCCATTTTCAGGTGGCTGGACTGCTTACCCTCCATTAAGTGCTTTAGGCTCAGCCTCTCCCGGCTCTAAAACAGGTATGGATCTTTGGTTGATCAGTATGGCATTATTTGTTGTCAGCAGTTTATTAGGTGGTCTTAATTATATAGCAACCATACTTAACATGCGTACCAAAGGCATGAGTATGACCCGTTTGCCTTTAACTATATGGGCCTTGTTTTTCACTGCAATTTTAGGGGTGTTGTCTTTTCCTGTGTTGCTGTCAGGATTCATTCTTTTAATCTTTGATCGTAATTTCGGAACAAGCTTTTACTTAAGCGATATTTATGTTAACGGTGTTGGTGCGTTGCCTAACGAAGGTGGAAGTGCTATTTTATACCAACATCTTTTTTGGTTCCTGGGTCATCCTGAGGTATATATCATCATTCTTCCTGCAATGGGTATTGTTTCTGAAGTAATGAGTACCAATGCCCGAAAACCAATTTTTGGCTATATGGCAATGATAGGGTCGTTGTTCGCTATAGCAGTATTAGCGTTTCTTGTGTGGGCGCATCATATGTTTGTTTCGGGACTAAACCCCTTCCTTGGTTCATTCTTCGTATTGTTAACCCTCCTGATCGCGGTTCCGTCTGCTATCAAAGTATTTAACTGGCTTACTACTTTGTGGAGGGGTAACATCAGGTTTACTCCGGGTATGTTGTTTTCTATCGGTTTTGTAAGTATGTTCATTTCTGGTGGTTTAACAGGTATCTTCCTCGGTAACTCTGCATTAGATATTTATCTTCACGATACTTATTTCATTGTTGCACACTTTCACATTGTAATGGGGGTTGCTGGTATGTTTGGAATGTATGCAGGTATTTATCATTGGTTTCCAAAAATGTTTGGTCGCTATTTAAATAACACATTGGCTTATCTGCACTTTTGGATAACGTTTACCGGTGCTTACCTTATTTTCTGGCCAATGCATTACGAGGGTTTAGCTGGTATGCCCCGCCGGTATTACGATTTCAGTAATTGGGAGAGCTTTAAAATGTTTGGGGGAGTCAATATTTTCATAAGTGTTGTTGCAATGATTGTTTTTGCAGCTCAAATCATGTTTTTGATTAACTTTTTTTATTCTGTATTTAAAGGCAAAAAAGTTACCTCTCAAAATCCATGGGGTTCTAATACACTTGAGTGGACGACACCAATTTTACCAGGGCATGGTAACTGGGTGGGCGAAATTCCGGAAGTGCACCGTTGGGCCTATGACTACGGTAAAGATGGAAAAGATTTTATATCTCAAACTACACCGGTAGGGGCAGAAGAAAGTAGTCATTAATATTTGCTGCATATTTTAAATGCACTGCAGATTAACACATAGCTAATGCCCTGATTATTCGGGGCATTACTTTTATAAAATGGAGAGGATGGATAAATGGTAAGCTCAACAGAGAATACTTGGGACAGTTTAAAGCTGGCCACAAAAGTGAAGGATTACTTTCAGCTGATAAAGTTCACACTTAGCTTCACCGTAGTTTTTTCTTGTGTGGTTTGTTACTTGCTGGCACCTGGTATCACCTATAATTTAAAGATGGTAATCCTGCTTTTTTTAGCGGGTATGTTAGTTACCGGAAGTGCGAATGCCATTAACCAGGCTGTTGAGAAAGACACAGATGCAATGATGAAACGAACCGGTAAAAGACCGGTTGCGGCAGGAAGGATGAGTCAACAGGAAGCTTACACATTCGCTTTTATTACAGGTTTGTTGGGTGTGTTAATGATGTGGCAGTTCTTTAATTTGGCCTCCGCAGTTCTAAGCGCATTCAGTTTGTTTTTGTATGCATTTATTTATACGCCGCTTAAAAAGGTAAATTCTATTGCGGTTCTGGTGGGTGCCTTCCCCGGAGCATTGCCTTGTTTAATTGGTTGGGTAGCAGGTGCGGGTGAGTTTAATGCAGGTGGATGGATTTTATTTGGAATGCAATTTTTATGGCAGTTTCCGCACTTCTGGGCCATTGCCTGGGTAGCGCATAAAGATTATTCCAACGCTGGTTTTAAATTGTTGCCTGCCGATAAAGGACCTACAAAGTTTACTGCTATGCAGTCTATTATGTATTCAATGATCATGGTACCTTTTGGTATGTTGCCTTATTACTTTGGTATTTCTGGCAACGTTAGTTTATGGATTGTTTTGGCTTGCAATATTATGATGGTCATTCAATGCATAAGATTGTATATGAGTATGGATGTATCTGCGGCAAGACGGGTTATGTTTAGCAGTTACATTTATTTGCCTATTGTATTTTTGGCCTTGCTGGCAGATAAGATTAACTAAGTTGAGTAGAATGAAAAGGCACAAGAGTGCGACCCCGCAAGTTTGACGGGGCAAGCCGCAAGAATGTTGAAGAGTACTATTGGTTGGTTACAAAAAAATTAAAATAAATAGAGATGATGGCTACCTTGAGTCAAGAACAAAGAAAACGATTGCATCCCCACAAGTTTATGCTGTGGATAGGGATGGCAAGTATCGTAATGATGTTTGCAGGTTTTACCAGTGCTTATATAGTAAAGCGTAACCAAAGCAACTGGTTAGAGTTTGGGTTACCATCATACTTTTGGTATTCAACCGGCGTAATCCTGCTCAGTAGTGTAACCATTCAAATGGCACTTGTTGCGTTTAAGGCCAGAAACATGGCAAGATACCGGAACCTGATAACGTTAACTGCCGGTTTAGGTTTGCTGTTTGCTGTTTTACAATGGTTAGGGTTTTTTAGCCTGGAAAGAAATGGCGTTAAATTAATTGGAACCAACAGCAACCCGGCTGGCTCGTTCTTAGGAGTAATTACCGGCGTACACATGTTACACGTTATAGGCGGAGTAGTGGTGTTGCTTGTAATGTTTTTCAGGGCATATAGCAGCAGGCAAAAAAGTTATAGTAGCGTACCTATTGAAATAGCAACAACGTATTGGCATTTTGTTGATGCGATTTGGATTTACCTGTTTATATTCTTTAATTGGGTAAGCGTTTAAATTGCAGAGCCAGGTGTTTAATTGAGGTTTTGGTCACTAAAATAAAATGAGATGCACAGAATAAAAAACTTACTTTTTTTAGTGTTCATTTGAATGTGGGCGAATAAATTTGCATACCAAACTTAAACAGAACCAATGTCAACAACAACAGTAGCAACAGACCAGAAATGGTGGAGTGGCGGACGAAGCCCTTTTAATGTAGAATATGGCAAACTGATGATGTGGTATTTTTTAATGAGTGATGCTTTTACCTTTGGAGCATTTCTTATTAGTTATGGCACCATCAGGTTTTCTAGTAACGGATGGCCAGATGCTAACCACGTATTTCAATCATTTCCGTTTTTGGGTAGTGGGTTGCCATTGCTGTTTGTTAGTTTGATGACCTTTATTTTGATCGTTAGTTCTGTAACAATGGTACTTGCGGTAAAAGCCGGGCATGAAAGAAGAAAGGCTGATGTAGTTAAGTATTTGTTCTGGACTATTATTGGAGGAATTGCCTTTCTGTCGTGCCAGGCCTGGGAGTGGACACACCTGCATCACGAAGGCGCCTGGTGGGGTAGCAATCCATTTCCAAACGCTGATGGATCTCTTTCAACAACCACCAACTTCTCAAACTTTTTTTTTACCATTACAGGTTTCCATGGCTTTCATGTTTTTTCAGGAGTTATCATCAATATCATTATGCTTATTATGACACTTACCGGGGTATTTGAAAAAAGGGGTCATTACCTGATGATAGAAAAGGCCGGTTTGTACTGGCACTTTGTTGACCTGGTTTGGGTATTTGTATTTACATGCTTTTACCTGGTTTAATTTCATTTTAATTTAACTACCTAACTTATACAGAATGGAACATACAATAGATCATTCGGCGGAGAAGTTTGAAGCCAAAAATGAAGTAATGAAAGTAACAATCATACTTTCAGTTTTAACGATCGTAGAATTGGCTTTAGGTTTTTTAATGTACAAAATGTTTCCGGAACCGGGGTTTGCAAGAAACTTTATTAAGGGTACGATCATTATATTGATGTTGTCTAAGGCTTATTACATTGTTGCTTATTTTATGCATTTGGGTCATGAGATCAAGAACCTTATTATGACCATAGTTGTTCCTTTGATATTATTTGTTTGGTTTATTATTGCCTTTTTATACGACGGCCACTCTTTTAATGTTAACCGTAATACATACGACCGTTATAAGAACGAAAAAGGACAGCCGCACCAAATGAATCCTAATGCTGTGGAAGAGAAGGCTGAGAAGCCTAAATCGGTGGAATAAGGTGATTAAAGAATTATTTTTTTAAAACATACCCAACCATCGCCATACAGCGATGGTTTTTTTATCAACGCAGTTTTAAGTTTACTACATGAATAAAAAAGCGGCTTTTGCCCTGACAATAGCTATCATACTTCCGGTGTTATGCTACTATGCAGTTAAGTGGACAAGCGAAGAGGCCATTGTAATGCCACGGCGGTATTTTATGGATTCGGTAATTACCAAAACAATAGACGGTAAAACCACCACTGATACAATTTGGCATAAAACCGAAAATATTACATTGGTAAATCAACTGGGCGATACGGTTAGTTTATACGATATACAAAATAAAGTAATTGTTGCTGACTTCTTTTTTACAAGGTGCCCATCTATTTGCCCTACGCTAACCAGGAATATGGAAAAAATGCAACAATCTTTCTCGCATTACAACGAGGGCCGCAGAGTTATAGATTCTTCCATAGTACATTTTGTTTCTTTTTCAATCGACCCTGAAAGAGATACCGTACCCGCTTTAAAGAAATATGCTGATAGGTTTGGCATAGATCACGATAACTGGTGGATGCTGACCGGTCCTAAAAAAAAGATTTATGATTTTGCCTTAAACGAAGTAAAGCTTGGGATGGTTGATGGAGAAGGAGTAGATACCTCGTTTATTCATTCGCAAAAAATAGTTTTGATTGATAAGGACCATATTGTACGTGGTTATTATAATGGGCTGGATACATTGGAATTAAGTGTGTTGGCCCGGGACATAGCTTTGCTGATGCTTGAAAAAGATAAAAGCAAAAAAAGAAATCTTTTTAGAAAATAAATTGTTTGAATTTAAAATTTTATATGAATATGTTGGAGGCTAGTTTAATTAAAAATGATAAGAAAGCTTATTGGTTGATTGGTATTTTTTCTGTGGTGGTTTTTTTGGTTGTTGCTGTATTAGGCAAGGTGCAGTACAAGGCAAACCTTGGTTTTGACATTCACATTTTTGCAACGTTGAATGCTATTATCAACAGCCTGGTGGCTACATCGTTGATTGCAGCTTTGGTTGCGGTTAAAAACGGCCATTACTTATTGCATAAACGGATAATGATTGGAGCGTTAATCTTGTCCATCTTATTCCTTGTATTTTACATAAGCCATCACCTGCTGGCCGGCGAAACTAAATTTGGCGGAACAGGGCTTTTGAAAGTGATCTATTATACCATTCTAATCACCCACATTTTTTTAGCCGCTATTATATTGCCTTTTATATTGCTTACGGCTTACCGGGCACTTACCGGCGAATATGAGCAGCATAAAAAAATAGCCCGCTATACCTGGCCTCTCTGGTTTTATGTAGCCGTTACCGGGCCTGTTGTATATTTTTTTATCAGCCCTTACTACACCTAACCGGTTGTTGATTTATTCTGTGGTGAGCACTTTTATTTGTGAAGGATACTTGTTTCCATAATATACCTTGATAGTAGCTTTTTGAAAATCTTTCTCTTCGGCTTTGGGTATACTCATAAATTTTTGCGGGTTCCTGTCTACCAGCGGAAACCAACTGCTTTGCACTTGTATCATAATCTGGTGACCGGCAAGAAATGAATGGGCCACATCGTTTAAATTAAATTTTATATTGGTAACCTGTCCCGGCTTAAATGGTTCAGGTATTGTAAAACTGTTCCTGAACTTCCCCCTCAATACCTCTGCCCGTACCAGCCTTTGCATTCCGCCAATTTTTTTGCCCGAAGCGTCCATGGCATCGGCGGGTAAAACATCAATCACCTTAACTATAAAATCGGCATCTGTACTTGTTGTTGTAATAAATAGATCGGCGCTGACGGGACCGGAAACTGTAATTGTTTTTTGTAACACAGGACTGGTAAACGATATCACATCTGCACGTTCGGAGGCAAACGTTTGATCGGCAGCCATGTACTCGTTATTTCTGCCACTGCCTTTTGTATTGATGTAAGGCACCGGGTTTGCCGGGTCACTGGTGTACGAAACATTGCCTGGTGCGGTTGCTTTGGTAAATGATAATTGATGGTTAGCATTTAGGTACCAATTTTTTAATACAGCCTCTTTTGGTGGCCAGGCGCTGTACTCTTTCCATTTATTGCTGCCCGTTTCAAAAACAGTAGCCTCTGCCAGATTACTCTTTCCCTTTCCCTTTAAATAAAAATTAAAAAACTCCAGCTCTTTTTGCTGGTAATATTTGTTAGTGTTCTCTCCAAAATTTAATGAGGCAAACTTGCTCCATTCTGACCGCGACCAACTGCCATGTGTCCACGGGCCCATAATTAGTTTGTTATTATTGCCGGGAGATTTTTTTTCGATGGCTTCATACGTTTTTAGAGCGCCGAAAAGATCTTCTGCATCAAACCAACCACCCACTACAAGCACCGCCGGCTTTATACCCGAGAGATGTTGCCTGATATCACGGGCCTGCCAGTAGGCATCTTTAGTATCGTGCTCCAGGTATTCGTTCCAAATTTTGCTTTTATTATAGAAGTAAGTATTGGCATTTTTTAAAGGGCCCAGTCTAAGATAAAAAGCATAAGCATCGTCTTTACTTTCTTCAAATATCGATGGATATTTCATCCAGGGTGTATCGCGTGGATGATCAAAGTCGTTCATGAAACTAAAGTTATCCATCAGAAAGAAAGCGCCCCTGTGGTAGGCGTCATCGCCTTCAAACTCATCGGTTACCGGAGCTTGAGGAGAAACAGCCTTGAGTGCCGGATGAGCGCCCGGAAGGGCTGAAGACGCATAAAAGCCTGGATACGAGATGCCGTACAAACCTGCATTGCCGTTGTTGCCATCAATGTTTTTCAACAGCCAGTCAATGGTGTCGAAACAGTCGGTGCTTTCGTTGCTGGCAGAAGCTGGTTTTTGCTCACTTTTATACGGGGTCATTTCTTCAAAAGTTCCCTGGCTCATATACCGGCCCCTTACATCTTGTAATACATAAATATATTTTTCGTTGGCAAATAACTGGCTCGGACCAAGCTGCCGTGGATACTTTTGTTCGCCATAGGGCGAACAGGAATACGGGGTTCTTACAATTAAAAAGGGGCTTTTTTCCGTTTGATTTTTAGGAATGAAAATATTGGTGAACAGCTTAATGCCGTCACGCATAGGGATCATTTTTTCAACTTTTTGATATTGATCTTTCAGGCTGTTTGGCTGTGCCAGTGATGAACAAGCTATAAAAAGAATGGTAACAAGGGTTAGCAATTGCTTCATGTAAAAAATGTTAAGCGATAAAAGTTTTAAGATAGTTCGGTAGCAGGATCCCAAAAATGATCAATGAAATTTTGAATAGTATCATTTTGAATAATCATTCCTTCTTTCTCCAATAATTGCTGCATGCGTTCAGGAGGATTAAAATGCATTTTGCCGGTAAGCATTCCATTGCGGTTGACAACCCGTTGCGCCGGCACAGCTGGTTTAATTATAAAGCTATTGTTCATTGCCCAACCCACCATACGGGCACTTGAACCGGTGCCTAGATACCTTGCAATGGCACCATAAGTGGTAACCCTGCCTTTGGGTATTTGCCTTACAACATCCCAAACATCCTGAAAGAATGAATAGTTTTTTGATGGATCATTAACCGGAAATTTTTTTTGACCTGCAGCCATTTTTAAAGCGCCTTTTATATGGTAAAAAGTAAGAAATACTAAGATAGAATACTTAGTGCATCAACCCATTTTGCCAGGTTAACTGAAGCTGAAAAATGGCTGTTGCTACTTATTGAGTAGTGCTGCCTCTGATCTCTTTTGCATCATGCAGCAATTCGCTGCGGCGGGGCTCTGTAACTTTTTCGTATTCGTAAGGGCAGTGCCGACAGCCGTTACCGCAACAAAAGCCTTTTTGAAGGTGATATTTTTCTGTGAAAACTATGTAACCGTTTTCTTTATAATACAGGTTCCTATCAGTTATTAATTTGCTCACTTAAAATTCTTTTTAACTGTTCTTCTTTATCCTTTGTAATTGCATTATTCAGGCTAAAACGCAGATAATGTATCCTGTTGCTGCCAGCAATGTCTAAATTTTCGTAATGCGTTCTTATCAGCAATTCGCTATTCAAATCCTTGCCTGAATACAGGTCCTCTTTATTTGTTAACAGCGGCAATTGAAAAAGGTTAATTACCAGTATGGTAAAATTGTACAGGTCAGGGCTGTCCGTTTTAAGGTTTACTATTCCCTGTAAGCCCATAATTTTTTGATAGAGCTTTAAAAAACGGGGATGCGTTAACCGCTTTTTTGCCTTAGATATTCTTAACTGCGGATCGGGAAAAGTGATCCATATTTCGGCTACTTCACCTGTATTAAAGTATTCATCAATCCGCTCAATCTGGCTGCGTAAAAAGCCTACATTTTTAAGTCCATCATTTAAGGCCAATTTGGCGCCCACCCACATGCGGTTGCCTTTAAGATCAACTCCTAAAAAATTTTTGTCTTTAAATAACTTTGCTAAACCAACCGCATATTCTCCTTTACCACAGGCAAGTTCCAGGGTTATTGGATTTTTATTACCAAAGAACCGGTGCCAGTGTCCCTTCATATCTACAGGATACTCCAGGGCATTGGGCATGGCTTTTAATTCAGCAAAACGTTCTAATTTGTTTTGACCCATAGCGGCAAAAATAGGGGATTGCGATGCAAAGTTTTAAGCAAATACTTTGAAATTTCCGCTGTAAAAAAGCAGGTGCATTGCGCAACAATAAACTGTAAGTGGCCTTTTATCAACAGCAGTTTCCACTCATCAAACATTAGAAATTTTTCGTAGTTGCACGGTATAAATTTGGTTGATCAAACTTTAGAAAGCTGCACCGCTTATATAATTAGTTAAACTTTTTTCATGTGCATTTGTGTTTAAAAAATAATGTACAACAGCGGGTATTTTTATACCTGCTTCTTTTTTTCAAAAACTAAAGCTTCCCCTCAAAAAAAAATTACTCGGCTACAGTAAGAAATGGCTTTGAGATATTAAGCCGATACCGCATAATAATCTTATCGCCATAAACAAGATTAATAAATTGTACTGCCGCAGATTGAACCGTATAGCTATACATAAACTTACCCGGTCTAACCGCCGATGGCCTGATGTTTGCCCAAGCCGGAGCATCGGTTTGTAAGAAGCCAATCGTTTCGATTTCTAAAGTATCCGCTTCTCCTATTGTTCCGTTGGCATTGGTGCTC
>JAJAYD010000304.1 GCA_026786345.1 Chitinophagaceae bacterium | reverse complement strand
TTTTAGAAATCTGCAATTTTTGATTTAAGGGTTATACTAAGTTGTTCATTGTTACTTAAAGTTTAAGTACATGGGTTTTACATTAATGAGTTGAAGTCCTTCAAATTTAAACCATAAAAAAAAACCACCTCACAGAGGTGGTTTTTTTTATAATTTCTATGTAGAAATGTTAGATCTTAAAATGGGAGAAGGCTTTGTTTGCCTCGGCCATACGGTGCGTATCTTCTTTCTTTTTGAATGCTCCGCCTTCACCTTTGCTTGCTGCAATAATTTCGTTCGCTAACTTTTCTGCCATGCTACGTCCATTTCTATCGCGGCTAAAACGAACCATCCATTTAATACTTAAAGAAATTTTACGATCGGGCCTAACCTCAGAAGGAATTTGAAAAGTAGCACCACCAATACGGCGGCTTCTTACCTCAACACCGGGCGTGATGTTGGAAAGCGCTCTTTTCCATATTTCGTAGCCATCCTCGTTGGTTTGCTTTGATACTTTATCTATTGCATCGTAAAAAATAGTTAATGCAATGCTTTTTTTACCCTGCCACATAATGTTATTCACAAAACGGGTAACCAGCTTATCGTTAAAACGAGGATCTGGTGCTAAAGGGATTTTTTTAGGTTGCGTTTTACGCATGGCTTATATTGATTTTTACAGCTTGGACTGTTGTTTTTATTTATTTTCTACTTCTAATAAACGGTAATTACCCGCTAACTGAAATGCTATTTTTTAGCTTTTACCTTTTTGGTACCATATTTAGAACGGCTTTGTTTACGGTCTTTAACACCCGCAGTGTCAAGACTACCGCGGACAATGTGGTAACGTACACCTGGCAAATCCTTAACACGACCACCACGGATCAACACAATTGAGTGCTCCTGTAAGTTGTGACCTTCTCCGGGAATATAGGCGATTACCTCGATCTTATTTGTTAAACGAACCTTGGCAACCTTACGTAAGGCAGAGTTTGGTTTTTTAGGTGTGGTAGTGTACACCCTCGTGCAAACACCACGGCGTTGAGGACAGGCATCCAGTGCTCTTGATTTGCTTTTTGCCTTAATGATTTCTCTACCTTTTCTAACTAATTGTTGTATTGTAGGCATGTGTACCTTTTAAAATTTTTCGGACGGCAAAAGTAAGAGCAAAAGTTGTAACTAAAAAATGTTTGTCACTAATTTTCTTAACCCTTTAAAAAACATTTAAACTTATAGTACGCAAGGGGTAAAAAGTGCGTTTATTTTTTTTGGTATCACACTGTATAACTCTTATTAGTCATTGTTGCGTCGCACTCTTGTACAGTTTTTTCTCTAATCAGCTATAAGTAAATGTTACGGATTGATCCCTTGCCAGGTATAGATGAAACTTAAGAAACAGGCCCATTTCAATGGGATACTGTTATTATTCACGGTTGTAAAATGGATCTTCTGGCTCTTCAGTAACTTTAATGAAATACGATTTTTACATTCCCCAAAAACGGCTTTTTAACCTTGGTAAAAAAGCTATTAAACAGAGAATTAACCTTATTAGCTATTGTAAGTAAGGCAAACATAATAAGGTAACAAGCCTGCCCGGCTGCGCCGACAGACAGGGTTTCGGTAAAATATATCAGAATTTTCTACTAAGGTTAAAAAACCAAAAAACTGAATTCCCATTAAGTTTACCGAAGAACTGATCTTTTGCATCATTACACTTTGAACATCCATTCATGTTGGTCTTCTACTTTACCTTCTCTAATGTCATCAAGTCTTCTTTTCAATTCAGCTGAAATCTTACATTTTTTTACATCAAATTCCATTACGAATTCTTTGTACTTTAACTCGCACAGGTTTGAAATAGTTGCCGCAGTTCCCGTACCGAAGACTTCCTGTAAGTTCCATTTTTATAGGCTTCAACTATTTCATCAATGCTAATGGCCCTTTCTTCAACTTCAAGGCCCATTTCTTTTAAAATAGTAATGGCGCTGTCGCGGGTTACCCCGGTAAGTATGGTTCCTGAAGTAAGGTCGGGAGTAAGGGCTTTCCTGCCAATAATGAAAAACACATCCATGGTACCAATCTCCTGCACATACTTATGCTCAAAAGCATCTGTCCATAACACCTGGTCGTATCCCTGTTTTTTGGCAGCGGCTGTTGGCAACATGCTTGCCCCGTAGTTTCCGGCTGCTTTAGCAAATCCTATTCCTCCGGGGGCTGCACGGGTGTATTTTTCTTCTACATAAATACGCATGGGCTTATTATAGTATGGACCGGTTGGACTACAAATAATTAAGAACTTATATTTTTCGCTTGGCTTTACTCCAATAACTGCATCGCTGGAGAACATAAAAGGCCTTATGTACAGGGAATGATCCTTTTTGTCCGGTATCCACCTTCGTTCCAAATCAATCAACATACGCATACCCTCCATAAAAATTTCTTCGGGTACTGCGGGCATTTGCATTCTTTCGGCAGAAAGATTGAATCGCAAAAAATTATCAATGGGTCTGAAAATATTTACAACACCACTCTCATTTTTGTAAGCTTTAATACCTTCAAAAATTGCCTGTCCATAATGTAGCGCTGCGGTAGATGGATCTAAAAGTAACGGCTGATAGGGCTTGATTTCAACACTTTTCCATTCACCTTCCTCATAATCTGCTTCTAACATGTGGTCAGTAAAATATTTACCAAAGGGCAGGTTTTCCAAAGAAAAATCCTCAAGTTTGCTTCTTTTTACTTTCTGCACAATGATGTCGGGAGCTGCTGTCATAGCACTATTTTTGTTTTTGCAAATAAACGAAAAATTGCCCTCAACAGGCTAATAAATAACCTTACATGCTTGAGAACAATATTGAATTACCTCCATTTATAATAGCTGAATTATTCAAAAATTCACTGGTCGAAGTAAATGAAGACAACTATGTTTCATCAATCAAAGATGTTTTGATACCATTACTAATTAATGACCAGCTTACAGAAGTAGTTGTTAATGAACAGATTTACCTGGGAAATAATTTAAAGCAGGTAAGTATAGTTGTAAGTGAAGCCGATAAAAAAATCATTAATGAAAAAGACCTTAAATTTCTAACCAGCATTCTTAAAGCCTGCCAATTAAACAAAGAAGATATAGCCATCTTCAATCAATTAAAAACACCGGTTACTTACAGTTACCTGAAAGAAAACTTACAGGCAAAATACCTTCTTGTATTTGGAATTGAACCTACTGAAATAAAACTTCCGTTTATCATTCCACATTTCCAGGTACAGCAATATGCAGGCTGTACAATAATTATAGCACCTCCTCTTTCAGACATGAATAATGATAATGCTGAGGGTAAACTTTTGAAGACAAAACTCTGGATGAGCCTTCAGCGATGTTTCAACCTAAAACAACAAAGTAAAAAGTAGAAATTCTTTTACGAAGCTTTAAACATTTAGTTTGAAATTTTAACCTGGAAACTGAAGACGCCATGTTTTACTACAGATGAAGTGATCCCGTTAGCTAACCTATCGTGTGGACACAAATATTTGAAGTTCAGATTTTTAAATTTCATAAATAGAAAACGGCTAATCGCTCCAGAGGAGCATCCTGTTTGTAGTAAATCTGAATTTGAAGTTCTTCGGCTCCGTAGGTGCCGGCTGTAATGGAAATAATCAGGAAGCACCTACGGAGCTTGGATATTCGTTTTTGAATGATTTCTATAAACAGGATGCTCTACAGAGCAAAAAGAAAAAACAAAAAAAATGTGTCCTTACGATAGGTTAGCTAACGGGACAATGATGCTTTAAAAAACTGCTGCCAGTATTATTAAGCATTATTTTTTGACAGCTTCCAAATAATTTAATACCAATTATCTGAACCCAATAAGCACATGAGAACATTAATTTTTGCAACAAATAATCAACATAAAGTTGATGAGATAAAAATGGTTACAGGCAGCGATTATAAGATAATTTCTTTAAAAGAAGCAGGGATTGATATTGACATTCCTGAACCTTTTAACACACTGGAGGAGAATGCCATTACAAAGGCTGAAACAATTTATGAGCTACTTGGCCAGGATTGTTTTAGTGAAGATACTGGCCTGGAAGTGACTGCGCTAAACGGAGAACCAGGCGTTAAAAGTGCCCGTTATGCCGGCGAAGACAAAAGCTTTTCTGACAACATCGATAAGGTCTTGTTTAAACTCAATGGGCAAAAAAACAGGGAAGCAGTTTTTAGAACTGTCATTTGCCTTGTTTTAAACGGCGAAAAGTTTTTGTTTGAAGGAGCATGTCGGGGATCTATCACCAGTGAAAGAAAAGGTGATGGTGGGTTTGGATACGACCCCGTTTTTATACCTGATGGCTATAGTGAGACTTTTTCCCAGATGGATGCCGCAGAAAAAATTGAGCTAAGTCATAGGACTGTAGCTGTGCAGAAACTCCTGGCTCATCTTTCCATCAATGGGAATTTTGGCTCCATATAGAGAAAAATAAATGAAAATCTGCAACCTTGTAAAATAATTGGGCGTCTGATATAATTATTGCTGAGACAAAAGCATTATTTATTAAAAAATCATACAGCTTTCTATTAAGAGACATTTCAAATTGAAAACTCTTAATAACAAAAGTGCTAAAACCAAGAAAATCATGAGAGCCACCACTTTACGTCCAAACGATTCTAAGAACGTCAATTTTGGGAAAACCCTAGTCATCACTGAAATTTATGATTTTAAGAGCGAAATAAATTTCAAAAACTTTACAGTACCTGTACCCATGACCGAACAAGAAGTAGCCCCCCCGTTGCATGTTTGGGACAAGATTGCCCGCATATTAGATGAGCAGGACAGCAAAAAGCAGTTCCATCAGCAATCACCCCTACATTCTTTTCAGCCACAGATAATTTTTCAAACCAAGAATAACAATTACAACAAATACATTTTGGCCTTTACAGGCGCAGCAGTTGTAGTGGTTCTTGTTTGGTTTCTTGCCTAAGAGTTTATGAGTTTAACTAAATCATCAGATGACAATATTTTCTACAAATTGTAGTAGTTATATTGCAGCATGGAAAGGATCAAGCTTCAATTATCCAGTCAGTTCCCATTTTCTACAGCCCTACAAATAAGAATAACCGACATTAATTACGGCGGCCACGTTGGCAACGATACCTTTCTTTCTCTAATTCAAGAGGCCCGCCAGCAGTTTCTTTATCATTACGGTTACACCGAATTGAACTTTTCAGGTGTTGGACTTATTATGGTTGATGCTGCCATAGAATACAAAAAAGAGCTCAACTATGCCGAAACAGTCAAAATTTCTGTAGCTGCCCTCAACTTTAATAAAATTGGATTTGATCTGCATTACCTGCTTGAAGTGGAAAGCAATGGATTTTTATCGGTAGCCGCAAAAGCCAAGACCGGTATGCTTTGTTACAATTACGATTTAAAAAAAAGAATGCCTATGCCAGAGGAGGCTTTTCAAAAATTAACTCACGTTTAGACAGGTTACTTATTCCAGATTTTCCAACTTTCTTCAGCCTGGATAATTAACATTTCAGTGCCATTTTCAATAGTTGCTCCCTGCTCTTGCCCTCTAGTTAAAAACAATGTTTTAGCAGGATTATATACCAGGTCGTACAAATAATGTTGGGTGGTTAATCGTTCGTAGGCAATAGGCGGACATTGATGCACATCCGGATAGGTTCCTAAAGGAGTTGTATTAATGATGATAGTAAATTCTTTAAGAATCGATTCCTTCACCTCCCCGTACGATATGGTTTTGTTAAGACCACTGCTTCGGCTTACAAAAAGAAATTCAATGTTTAATTGCTGTAAAGTATAGGCAACCGCTAACGAACCTCCACCGGTACCCAGTATCAGCGCTTTGGTATGATGTGGTTGCAGATGCTTCTCAAAGGTTTTTCTAAAGCCTACAATATCTGTGTTATAACCAATAAGCTGATTATGTTTGATTGCTATGCAATTGCAGGCTTGTATAGCAGTAACCTCCCGGGACAAGCTGGTTAAAAATGGGAGGACAACTTTTTTATAGGGTATTGTAATATTTAATCCTTCCAGTTTTTCTGTTTCGAGTAGCCGGGGCAGCTCATCAACGCTTTGTAGGGGGTACAATTCATAAATACAATCTCTGATACTTTCACTTTCAAACTTTTCGGTAAAATATTTTTTAGAGAATGAATGCGATAAGGGGTATCCTATCAGTCCAAACTTTCGCATTATACTTTTTTGTCGAGGAATAATTCAAATGTATCGCCGCGTAAGCCGATACGCATGGCTTCCAGGGCAATTATTTCGGAAGGCGCAATGTTGCCAAGATTTACATTACAACCAATTAATTCAATAAAATATAATTGCTGGGCTTTTTGAGGAGCTTCCCAAATAATTTTTTCTTCAGGTATCTGAGTCAAAATCTCCTGCACCAAACCTTCTCTAACCTCACCGGTTCCCCTGTAAATGCCTACCGTTCCCGCTTCTCTTGCCTCCGCAATAACGTATGTTGAACCGGCTTCCAGCTCTGCCCTCATCAACTCAATCCATTTGTACGGTGGAATAATATGTGCCGCATCTTTGCTACCTACTTCACTTAGTACGGTTCCGTACTTCGTCATCTTTTCTATGTAGCCACACTTTTCAGCATGAGGAATGGTGATTGAACCATCACTCACTTCCATGTATTCTATTTTATAATCTTTCAACAACGAAATGTAATCGTTAAACTGATCGCGTATTAAAAACGCTTCAAACAAAGTACCTCCAAAATAAACGGGCAAACCAGCGGCCTGGTAAATTTCAATTTTTTCGCGAAGGTTAGGTGTAACAAAGGCGGTTCCAAATCCAAGTTTTACAATGTCAATGTGCGGCCCGGCTCCACTAATCATATCTTCAGCTTCACGAAAGCTAAGACCTTTATCCATAATCATGGTAATGCCATGATCACGTGGTTTTAAATTCCTTTCCGGTATCTGGCTGAGATTGAAATTCATTAGAACCTGTTGATTTGGTTATTTTTAAATGACTGCAAAAATAGTGATTGAGGGCCAACAAAAAATTGCACTTCGCTTTCGTAACTTACTTTCGCAACAGCTTGTTTTGAACCAGCATTTACCCCTATAATTTAACCGGTATGCAAAAAATAATTCTCTTTCTAACCATTGCTATTCTTTCATTAAATGTATACGCACAAACAGATACAATACCGCCTTATTTTAGTGATCCAACCATTCCTTCGTTTACCATTCAAAGTGTTGACAGCAGTTGGATCACTAAAAACGACCTTGCCAAAAAACCCACCCTCATATTATATTTTAGCCCTGATTGTGGTCACTGCCAGTTAGAAACTGAAGAGTTGATCAGCAACTTAAAATCATTAGGCGATTTACAAATAGTGATGATCACCAGCAGATCAATTGAAGAGATGAAAGAATTTTCTGATCGTTATTTGCTGCAAAAATTTCCTTCCATAAAAATTGGCAGCGATCCTAAAAGATTTGTAACCCGGTTCTACAATGTAAAGTTTACGCCTTTTTCTGCCCTGTATAGTAAAAAAGGAAAACTTGTAAAGGTGTATAAAGATGGAATTGATTTTAAAGAGCTGGCAACATTGGCCGGCAAAGGATAGATTAATTCAATGTAAATAGTATTCGTTTGCTTTTATACCTACCAATAGTGGCAAACCCTACCTTTACAATCCAAAATAATTTTTTAAAACAAAATCAACTGTTACAATGAAAATTACCGTAGTTGGAGCCGGAGCCGTTGGTGCAACCTGTGCCGATAACATTGCCCGCAAAGAACTTGCTGAAGAACTGGTTTTGCTCGATATTAAGGAAGGCGTTGCTGAAGGAAAATCAATTGACATGATGCAAACTGCTGCATTGTTAGGTTTTGATACAAAGATTACCGGGTCAACCAACGACTATTCAAAAACTGCCGGTTCTGATGTGGTTGTTATTACAAGCGGCTTACCACGTAAACCAGGCATGACACGCGAAGAATTGATAGGAACCAATGCAGGTATTGTACGCAGTGTAACAGAGAACATTTTAAAACATTCGCCGGACACCATCATCATTGTGGTATCAAACCCGATGGATACTATGAATTACCTGACCTATAAAACCTCTGGTTTACCTAAGCACCGCATATTAGGTATGGGAGGTGCTTTGGACTCTGCAAGATTTAAATATTACCTGAGCCAACAATTGGGTTGTTCACCCGCCGATTTAAATGCGATAGTTATTGGCGGTCATGGCGATACCACAATGATCCCATTAATTAAACATGCAACATGGAACAGCATTCCCGTAACTAACTTTTTAAGCCAGGAACAACAAGATAAAATTGTAGCCGATACCATGGTAGGCGGCGCTACCCTAACCAAACTTATTGGAACCTCAGCCTGGTATGCTCCAGGTGCAGGCACAGCCGCAATGGTAGAAAGTATTGTGAGGGATGAAAAGAAACTGATTAGTGCCGGTGTTGCTTTGGAAGGCGAATATGGGCTAAGCGATATTTCGCTGGTGGTACCTGTGGTAATAGGCCGTAATGGCTGGGAGAAAATTGTAGATATGAAACTAAGCGAAGAAGAGCAGGCATCCTTTAACAAGAGTGCAGATGCAGTTAGAAATATGAATGATGTATTGAAGACTTTATAATTTGTTCAAGCGATCTGACCCTTACCTGCACATGCGGTAAGGGTTTTTTATGCCCGTCACCTCCCTCACCTTTTGGAATGATGTAACGTTTATTAGTGATTACTCATTTTTCCTGAACCAATCTTAAATGATTTGCAGCATTACTATTAAAATCCAGGAAGGCTTCCATTTGCAGTAACTGTACCTGCTTACAAGTTTATTTTACTGCCAATCTAATGATTGTTGTTTGTACTATTTTTTCAATATCCTGCTTATTCATGCACTTAAAATGCCCGAGCGGACATTTAGCAAACCCAATTTTACTACAGGGCCTGCACCATAACCCTTTTACTTCAAACTCATCAGACGGTTGGCTTGCCAGGCCGTAATAGGGGTCCATACCAAATTCGGGTACCGTATTACCCCAAATACTTATAATCTGTTTTTTAAAAGCAGCTGCAATATGCATAAGACCTGTATCATGGGTAATTATAAATTTAGATCGTCGTACCAGGTCTGCACTCTCGTTTAAATTAAATTTTCCACATGAATTGTAAATCCGTATTGAATCACCAGAGGCTATTTCATCGCCTGATGGCTTATCCTCCGGACCTCCCAATAAAATAATAGGGTAATCTATTTTGCTGCATAATTCTTTTAGCTTTTCAGTGGGCAATTTTTTAGTGTTTAAAGCTGCCCCTATCACTACTCCTATAAAACCAAATGCATGCGACATGGGCAAATCGTTATCGGGCACCCTGTCTTGATCCGGTATAAAATAGTCAAGGCCCATACCATCGTTACGAATACCCAATGTTTTTACAGTATCCATGTAACGGTCCACTATATGAACCTTGGGCATCACGTTAACCTTTAGTGCAGTCAACAACCATTTTTGAACGTTTAGTTTTTTAAAAGAGAAGGCTACAGAGCTATCAAGGGCACGTTTAACCTTCAGCGTTCTTACATTATGATGAAGGTCGATGACATAATCAAATTGTTCTTTGATTAATGATGGCAACAGTTCGGCCATGTTATCGTTTAGCAGGTGTAGTTTATCAATGTAGGGATTGCTTTCAAGAAGACTTTTAAAAGCATACCTGGTAAGATAATGCACCTCGGCAAAGAGCAATTGCTTCTTAACACACCGGATAACCGGTGTTGTCAAAACAATATCTCCAATAGAAGAAAATCGTATAATTAATACCTTTACCGGTTTAGGGAAAACCTCTGCGCCAGCAGGGGTCGGTTTGGTAGAAACTGCAACATCCATCATATAGTTTCAATGTACTGTAAGTCTTTACCGAAAGTTTCTTTAGTATAGTAAGCTGCTATCCAGGTAATAACCATAATAACCGAACCCGTAATGATTCCCCCGGTTATATAATTGGTATTTTCGCGAAGCCATTTAAATAACAATATAATTAATGGCAACGCACCCCTTACCATATTAGGAACCGTAGTGGCGGCCGTAGCCCGTAGGTTGGTTCCAAATTGCTCGGCTGCAATGGTTACAAAAATGGCCCAGAAACCAGTGGCAAAACCTAAGCCACCACATATTAAGTACATACTTAAGCTGGTGCCACCACTTTGTGAAAAGAATAGCGCCATACAAACCATGGTAAGCACATAAAAAATGTAGAGGGCTTTCTTCCTGCTTTTTAACCACTGGCTTACAAGGCCTATCGTTACATCACCCAGGGATATACCAACATAAGCAAACATGATTGCCTTGCCGGGTTCTATAACATCCTGTATACCGAATTCAAGCCCAAACTTATCGGAGAAAGTTACCAATACGCCAATAACAAACCAGGTAGGCAAGCCTATTAAAATGCATTTTATGTAAGTAAAGAAACGGTGCCTGTTGGTAAAGAATGCAAAGAAATTACCCTTGCTCACCTTCATATCTTTTACCTGCTTAAACATGCCACTTTCAAAAACACTAACCCGTAAAAGCAACAGTAAAAAACCCATGGCGCCGCCTATGTAATAACAAATACGCCAGTCAAATTCTTTTGAAATAAAATAGGCAACAACAGCACCGGTAAGACCAATACCTGCAACCATTGAAGTACCAATGCCACGTTTTTCTTTAGAAAGTAACTCTGATACCAGTGTAATACCGGCACCCAACTCGCCGGCCAAACCAACACCGGCAATAAAACGAAGCAAGGCATACTGTTCAACGGTTTGCACCATGCCATTGGCTATGTTGGCCAGGGAGTATAAAAGAATAGAGCCAAACAAAACACTCAGCCTTCCTTTCTTATCTCCTAAAACTCCCCACAAAATACCGCCGAGCATAAGGCCAATCATTTGTATACTGATAATAAACTCACCCTGGGTTAATACTTCGGCCGGCGTTAAACCTAATGAGGCTAAACTTGATTTGCGTATAATGCCAAATAACAACAGATCGTATATATCAACAAAATAACCAAGTGCACCAACGATTACCGGTATTGAAAAAATGCCGTAGTTGCGTTTATCCATATGGTTATTTATTGGGGTTTGGGAACGTCCGGTGTTTTGGATTTGCCAAACACCATTTTAAAGATAACAGGAAGGGTTGTAACTAAAATAATGCAGAGTACAATTATTTCAAGGTGTTCTTTAAGGTCGAAGCCAAACTGGTTTCGGCAGAAGGCATACAAAAAGTGTCCGGCAAATAGCATGCTAAACACCCAGGCCACGCATCCTACAACATTATAAAATGCAAACTTTTTGGCATCCATTTGAACAATGCCGCCAACTATTGGAGCAAAAGTTCTTACGATGGGTAAAAAGCGGGCAAATACAATGGCGCTTCCACCATGCTTTTCATAAAACTCTTTGGCCTGGTACAAGTATTTTTTCTTGAAAAAAAATGTGTCTTTTCTATGGAACAAAAACGGACCGCTCTTTTTACCAAACCAATATCCCACCGTATTGCCAAAAATACCAGCCAATGAAATGGTGACTAATAAAAAGAACAAGGAGAAATATTCGCTGTTGGTAGGGAGTACTTCTTTTACCAAATCCAGGCTGTAAATACCTGCAACAAATAACAGGCTATCGCCCGGTAAAAAGAAGCCTGCAAACAATCCTGTTTCGGCAAAAATTATAAAAAGCACTAAAAAATAACCGCCGTTTTGAATGTAGAATTCAGGATTAAGTAGTTCTTTAAATTGGATAAATAGTAATTGTATCACAAGCGTCTGATTCTGGTTTTATTAATATTGATGACAACAAACTTTCCCTGCAACCTATTTTGATATTCGTTTAAAAACGTAACGAGCCTTACTTTTATGATTTCGAGTTCAGAAGGATTATAACGAAGAAGAATAACCCCAATAACTGAAACCTTACGATGATAAATCAATTCTCCAAAATCCTTATCTTCTGAAAGAATAATCTTAGGTGGCGTTAACGACATTTCTGCAATAGTTCGATCACTGACTCCTGCGCAATCTTCTGCTATTGAAGAAACAGCAAAACCATTTTCCCGTAATAAATGAATAAGATTTCTATTTAAACTTTCATCCGCTAATATCATGAGCTTGCAGCTTCAATTATTTCTTCGTTTGTTAATACTGAATGTGCATATTTAATAGCCTCCAAAACCTCCTCTCTTTTTAAATGCGGATAACCATCTAAAATCCATTCAACACTTGCCCCGCCTGCCAGTTTTTCCAGTATCAACTCCACGGTAATCCTTGTACCTTTTATACAAGGTTTACCTAACATTACTTCCGGGTTTATTGTTATTCGGTCAAATTGCATAAAACATTTTTTACAAATTTACTTTAATAACCAACTTAGCCTTCAAGTGAGTTCTCCCACTTACTTACCACACTTGTTGCCAATGCATTACCCAGTACATTGGTAGCCGTTCTAAACATATCGCAAAAGTGATCGATTGGTAAAATAAGCGCAATGCCTTCGGGTGGAATATTAAACATGGAACATGTGGCCGCAACCACCACCAGCGATGCACGGGGCACTCCGGCAATTCCTTTGCTGGTTAACATTAAAACAAGCAGCATAGTTAGCTGCGTTCCCAAATCAATATGAATTCCATAAGCTTGTGCAATGGCCAAACTGGCAAAGGTCATGTACATCATGCTTCCATCAAGATTAAAGCTGTACCCCAACGGTAAAATAAAGGCCACAATCTTGTCTTTACAACCAAAACGCTCCAGCTCTTCTGTCAACTTGGGAAATACGGCCTCGCTGCTTGTGGTACTAAAGGCAATTAATAAGGGTTGTGCTATCCTCTTTAATAAACCTTTTAGCCTGTGTTTTAAAATTAAAAAGCCAACCAGCAGCAACATTGCCCATAAAATAATAATGCCTATAATAAAGTATAGGAGGTAAAAACCATAAAAATAAAATACACTTAATCCTTTAGTAGCAATTACTGCCGAAATAGCACCAAAAACACCCAATGGTGCAAAACTCATAACATAGTTTACCATTTTTAAAATTATATGCGATACTGCCTCGAGCCCCTTCACCACAATTTTGCCATAATCACCTAATGCAGCAGTAGCCACCCCAAAGAATATGCTGAACACTACTATCTGTAATATCTCGTTTGTAGCCATTGCCTCAAACACACTTTTTGGAAAAACGTGTTCTATAAATCTGTTCAGCGAAAACTCCTGTGTTTTGCCAATCAGGTCTTTTGCACCCCCGGCATCCGCATTACTTAAATCAATACCCTCGCCCGGTTTAAAAAAGTTAACCAACACCATACCGATTAACAATGACACCAGCGAGGCTGTTACAAACCAAAGTAACGCCTTACCTCCTACCCTGCCAACAGCTTTTAAGTCGCCCAGCTTGGCAATACCAACCACCAGGGTTGAGAAAACCAGCGGCGCTATAATCATTTGAATCAGGCGCAGAAAGATGGTTGTGAGAAGCTTAATGTTATTAGAAAAGGAAGTAATGGTTGGAGCCGATGCATTCTCATGAATAAAATACCCGGTTGCCACACCCACTACCATAGCAATAATAATATATAGGGTAAGCTTGCTTTTAGTTTTGGGTGGCGCATTATGCATTCTAAAAAATTATTTGTGCAATATAGTGTTTGTAGTTAAATGCCAATGAGCGTGACAAAGGATAAAAATTTTAGAGTAATATTTTGGTTGCGGGCTACATAACCGCCTAAGTCTTTAGTTGCGCCTGCCCCGCTGCGGCGGCGGTCGCACTCTTGTTCATTCATAGCAAATGCATCCAACAGTTATAACCTTAAATGTACAATCCATCATTAACATCAACAGGTACATGATAACAAGTAAATACTAACCAAAAGAAAAATTTTCCAATTTGAATAATTGCTTATTTTTCCAACCCTATTTTTAATAAATACAAAAAGTGATATGAGTTTATTTATAAAAAAGCCAATAAGTGTTTTGATGGCCGAAGCGTCGGAAACGGAGAAAGGTTTGAAAAAAACTTTAGGTGCAGGGTCATTGGTGGCGTTGGGCATTGGGGCAATTATAGGTGCGGGTTTGTTTGTAAGAACAGCTTCGGCGGCGGCACAAAACGCCGGGCCATCGGTTACCCTGGGCTTTATTGTTGCAGCAATAGGTTGTGCACTTGCTGGTTTATGTTATGCTGAACTTTCTTCTTCTATTCCGATAGCAGGTAGTGCTTACACGTATAGTTATGCAACCATGGGTGAATTAATTGCATGGATAATTGGCTGGGACCTGATACTTGAATATGCAGTTGGCGCTGCTACTGTTGGTATTGCATGGAGCGAATACCTGAACAATTTATTAGTAAACGTTATAGGCTGGAAAGCCATTCCCTATGAATGGTGTCATTCACCATTTGAAAAACTGGTTGATCCAGCTACCCATGAAGTCTTAGCACATGGTATGATGAATATTCCTGCTTTAAGCATTGTTACTTTATTAACCTTATTATTAATTAAGGGAACACAGGAATCTGCATTAGTAAATGGAATTATAGTTATTGCAAAAGTTGCTATCGTTATTTTGATCATAATTCTTGGTTGGGGCTTTATAAATCCTGCGAACCATACTCCTTATATTCCAGAAGCCGGAACCTATACTGACCACCAGGGCATAGCGCATAATTTTGGAGGCATTATGGGAATTCTAGGTGCTGCGGGGGTAGTATTCTTTGCTTTCATTGGGTTTGATGCAGTTAGTACTGCAGCCCAGGAAGCTAAAAATCCAAAAAGAGATATGCCGATAGGCATTCTTGGCTCACTCGTGGTTTGTACAGTTTTGTACATTTTATTTGCTCATGTATTAACCGGTATCGCCACCACAGAAGATTTTAGAACAAGCGGTAAAGAAGCCTCTGTTGCCTTTGCCATTAATAAATATATGATTGGTTATACATGGCTGGGTAAGCTGGTAACTGTTGCTATACTTGCCGGATTTTCATCAGTTATATTAGTGATGCTTCTTGGACAATCAAGGGTATTTTACTCCATGAGTAAAGATGGATTGCTGCCGGGAGCATTTAGCGCAATTCATCCAAAGTATAAAACACCTTACAAAGCAAGTTTATTTATTTTGATACTTGTAGGCTTATTTGCTGCATTTGTTCCAGGCGATATTGTTGGAGATATGACAAGTATAGGAACACTGTTTGCGTTTATGTTAGTGTGTGCTGCAGTTATAGTGTTGAGAAAAACAAACCCTGAACTTAAACGTGAATTTAAAACACCCTGGGTTCCTTTTGTGCCTATTTTGGGCATTGTTGTTTGCGGTGCAATGATATTTGGTTTAGGCTGGACAAATTGGTTACGACTTATTGTATGGCTTGCTATAGGCTTTGTTATTTATTTTGCTTACAGCCGTAAGAACAGTAAACTTCAAAAAGGCATTGTGGTAAATCCAAAGGACCCGGTAGATCCACTCAATCCACTTTAAAGAAATGAAAGAAAGAGCCGGTTCAGTTAGACCGGCTCTTTTATTTTGTTTAACCAAAGCCTTTTACCTTCTATTTCATTTCTCAGGATGATTTAACTACTTAACGGCATATAGACTGCCACTTATTTTTAGTATAGCACTACTCTTATTGAATACCCGTATAAAAAATGCTTTGGGTCCAAATACATCAAACTTTTTACGGTAATTCAAACTGCCAAAAGTGTTGGTTTCGCCTTTATCAATATCAGTGTTAAGCTGTGCTACACCACCTGCCGGCCCATATAATTCATTTATCGAAAATTTTGCACCCACTGCCCCGTCAAATCTAATTACCAGCCGATACTCTTTGTAACCGGACAGGTCAAGGCCCCCGGTGGGTCCCATAGCATTTCCATTAGCGGCAATATTTACCTGGTTAAATAGTTCAACCAGCATGAATTCTCCTGTAGGCATAAATTATAATTTACCGTAAGGTAAAAAAGAAAAGAGGCAAAAGCAATATGAACCTAAACACATTTATAATCTGTATTTTGGCCGTTGAACGAACGACAAATTTTCTAACTTTTGTCGTCTCCCATCTAACATCTTTACCAGGCCACAAAGACAATAGGGCACAAAGAAGCGCTAAGTTTTCTCTTTCCACCCCATATGAAGTTCAAAATGTTTGTAGGCATCCAGAAACAGCCGGCATAAAAAAGTCCCTCCGAATTTTTTCAGAGGGACTTTAATATTCATTTCAAATCAAACTATTCTTTTACAAATTTCTGAACGGTTGTTTCGCAACCATTCAGGCAGATTGCTTTTAGCAGGTAACTTCCTTTAGCAAGGCTGCTAACAGGTAGTTGTATATTGTTATCGCCGCCAATCATTTTTACTGAATGCTGCATTACCTGCCTGCCAGACAAATCAGTAATAACTAATTTTATATTTTCCACCGAAGGTGAAGAAAGAACCACGTTTAATACGGAGCGTACAGGGTTGGGATAAACAGCACTCAACTGTAATAACGAGGGCTTATTACCTTTTAACAATACCACATTTGAATAGGTGAATGCGCCATCACGGTCTGTTTGTTTAAGGCGATAATAATTATTGCCGCTAAACGGTTTGGCATCATCGTACTGGTATTGAAGTGTGGCAGTGCTAAAGCCATTATTTGCTTTGGTATTTACAAAACTGACAGGGCTAAAGTTTATGCCGTCGGCAGAACGCTCCATCGCAAATCCCTTATTGTTTTGCTCAGCCTGCGTGGTCCAGTTTAATACATTTTTGTCGCCTGCTTTCTTACCAGTAAAATTGCTCAACTGTATAGGCAAGGCGGTGCCGTTCAATTGAATGCTAAAGGTTCCTCCGTCAACATAATTAGCGTAACCATATACCCTAAAATAATAGGTTTGTCCGGCTACCAGGTTGTTTAATTGCAAGGTTTCATTGCCAGCATCAAGAGTATTGTCGGCGCATCCCAATACTACCAACGATCCACACTGTCCGCTATAAGCTTGTATCACCGCATCCAAACCAACGGCGGCATTCGTTACTAAAATAGAGGCACTGCCATTTTTCACCGCAATAAATTTAAACCATACATCGTCGTTTGCATTACCGGCAAAGCCGCTACATGCCTCGGCTTGCAGGTATTCGGTAGCACCTAAAGTTGTAGCATTTACAAGGGCCACACCAACAGTAAATGCCCCCTCGCAATCATCATTTAACGGCGGAGCCGGTGCCGCTATAGTTTTAAAGTAAGTAGCGTTTGTTTTGCAGGTAGTACTTGCCGTATCGCCATTAATTATGGGCCTTACATAAAAATAATAAGTAGCGTTGTAGTCTATTAATCCCAGTCCACCCAGGTTAACCGTTGTATCGTCAATGTTTCCAATTTTATTATAGGTAATACCTCCGTCGCTGCTTAGCATTACTGCATATTCAGTGGCATTTAGTACCCCCACCCACGAAGCAATTGCGGCTGCAGGCGAAACATTTTTACTTGCGTTTACAGGTGTTTTATTTGTGGTACATGAAATTACAGGAGGATCAGATACACGGAACGAAGTTGCCCCGGCAGAGCAGGCAAGACTTGCTGTATCGCTGCCAATTACAGGGCGTATATAAAAATAATAAGTAGTGCTGTAACTTAAGTTTTGAAGCGTTGCAGAAGTTTCGGTACCTGGCAGCGATCCAAGATTAACCAGGGCATTCTGATCAGTACCAAACATAACCGTATAAGCGGTTGCGCCTGCAACTGCAGTCCATGTTAAGGTGGGTGTTTTATTGGTAATAGCGCCTTGTGCCGGGCCGGTGTTTGATGTACAAATTACAGTGGCCCTTAGCGACCATGCCGATACACTGCCACCACCGCAAACGCTTCTTACGTAAATAAAATTATTAACACCGGCAGTCAGCGTAATATTAACAGAGGTTGCGGCCGTTGCCGTACCAGAAGCAGGAGGTACATTACTGGTTGAAACCGTATACTCATATCCTGAAACACCTGCAATAGCATTCCACGAAAAGGTTGCTGAGGTGGAGGTAACATTTGTAAGCGATGTAACACTGGGTGATGTACATGCAAGTGGTGTAAACCTGTACAACTGGTTGGTAGCTGGCCGCGAGGAGATTGCGGCATTCTCAACTGTTGAGCTTACTGTAGGCGAAGCCGAACTTGCAGACAATGATAAAAAATTACCGGGACCCGTTCTTGCAGCAGTAATACCAATGGAAGCCCTTGCACTTGATGTTCCACCGGCCTCACGTTTGTAATTAAACTCAATAACATTGGTTGTTTCGTATAATTTGGCCTGGAACGAAATGGTAGGAGCTGTACCTGAGTACAACCATTTTGCTTTTAACCATTCAACCGTTACCACCCGGTTCGGAGCCACCCCGGTCAACAGGTACTTAACGTTTGCAACATCTACCAGGTCATGATCGCCCCACAATGGTGCAATAATTGGCCTGATGGAATTCTGGCTTTGAGCACCTGAAGTGAGATTGTTGTCGTAAAAAACTTCAGTAGAATCGTCCTTAAATCCTTCGCCAAAGGTTAAAAATCCATTTGCGTTTACATTAAACCCAGTGTAAGAAACCCCGTTGTAAACAAATGTAAATCCAATTGGCAGTGCATTGGCATACCCCTCATCGGCAGGTCCATAATCTTTAAAAGGTGTTTTTAATACCGGGCTGGTTCCCCCTACAATAGCAGTAAATGTGGAGGTGCCATTAGAAAAACTATAACTCACTTGTGCCATTAAACCAAGGGCCGGAAGGAGCATGAGCAAAACAGGAAGTAAAAATTTTTTCATTAGTAGTGTTTTGATTTCTGGATTGAATGGTTTTGGGTGATTAGAAATACAAACTTGTATAAAAAAGGATAGGTATGAAAACGAGCCCTTACAAAACCTGTGGGGTATTTTTTTTCAACAAAGCTTTTTGTAAAATATTCCCGGTTGTAAGGTTGAAAAAATCAGGGGAATGAAAAACCGTTGTTGAAACCTCTCGCCAGTGTAACTTTCTCTTTTACTGAACGCGAAAGCAAGTGTTTGAGAGATAGAACTAAAGTATATTTTTTTCATTCGAATGTTTTAAACGAATCTAACAAAAAAGAAGATAGAAATGGATGGTAAGCTAAATTTTATATGCTTATCTAATCTACCTGCTTGTTTATTTTAAACTGTGGAAATAGCGACAGCACCAGCAAGCACAATGATAGCAGCAACAATACATAGATGCCGTATCTTTTTTCGGGGCACTCTCCCATCTCGCATTGTGTTGTTAACAGGTAATTGCGAATAGCCCACGAAAAATTAAACGAACATACAAATACATTAATCCGCTTAGCCCATATTGATGGCAACAGTATCATGAGGATGGTAATCGAAGAAAAAATAATATTCATAAGGCCCGGCTTACCCAGGTTTGTTTTGCCTGCATGCCAACCCGTGATGGTTGTATCAATGTGAGCGATATATACCCAGGGCCCAAAACAAACAGCTATCAGTAAAAGTGCCACAACAATTGATAATTGATTCGAATATCTCATAACAGTAAAATTAGCCGCAAAAATTACTACTTACCGTTTAGTCAAATTTTTTTTGTACACCCAGCAATTGCCATTACATCTCCTTCCCGTTTTATTTAAACATGGAACACACTGAATGCTCTAACAGCCACTAATGCTTTTTATATGCTCTAACCTTTTTAGTAAATGCAGGTTAATATCATAAGGCTTGCATAAAAGTATATTGTGCTCCGGGGCTGAATAACACCATCCCTTACCTTTGTTTTTGTTATGACAGAAGTACCCCAACAATTAGTTGACGACGCAAGCGAAGAACTGTATGAGCGAAAGGTTATAAAAACGGACAAGGGCCAGGAGCCGTACCGAATAGATAAATTTTTAATGAACCGGATTGAAGGTGCTACGCGAAACAAAATTCAAAACGCCATTGATGCCGGGCTGGTTACTGTTAATGGTCATACCATAAAACCCAATTACAGGGTAAGGGGTTTAGATGAGATCATCGTTTTTAGTTATGACTCTCCTGAAAGCACCGATGTTGTTCCGGAAAAAATTGACCTGAATATTGTTTACGAAGATGACTCCATTTTGCTGATAAACAAACCTGTGGGTATGGTAGTACACCCAGGCAGTGGTAATTATACCGGCACCCTTTTAAACGGGGTCAGTTATTATTTGCAACAGCAAAACCCAAACATAAACGAGAATATTTTACCCCGGTTTGGTTTGGTACACCGCATTGATAAGAACACCAGCGGCCTGTTGATAATGGCTAAAACAGCCAAAGCAGCCGCACATCTTGCCAAACAATTTTTTAATCATACGGTAGATAGAAAATATGTAGCGCTTGCCTGGGGCGATATGGAAGCAGATGAAGGCACCATTGTAGCACACGTTGGCCGAAACCAACGTTTTCGTAAATTATTTGAAGCATACCCCGAAGGAGAATACGGTAAAGAAGCCATTACGCATTACAAAGTGCTGGAACGTTTTAATTATGTTACCCTGGTGGAGTGTATTCTGGAAACCGGCCGCACCCACCAGATAAGGGTACACATGAAGCACATTGGCCATACACTATTTTGCGATACAACTTATGGAGGGGATAAAATTTTAAAGGGCACGGTGTTCAATAAATACAAACAGTTTGTTGACAATTGTTTCCAAATTTGTCCACGGCAGGCATTGCATGCTAAAACCCTTGGGTTTATTCATCCCGAAACGCAGCAAAAAATGTTTTTTGAATCTGAATTACCGGCCGATATAAGCCAGGTTATTGAAAAATGGCGTAAATATGTAAAGGGAAAAGAAGAATATTAATTGCTTATTTTGAGAACAAAAGAACCAAGATTATAACCTGATGAAAAATGTTGTGCTGGTATGTTTGGCAGTTCTCTTTTTAATACCGGCCTGCTTGTATTCGCAGGTTTTTTATTTGAATAACGGCTTTACCAATGGTGGAAATGTCCGCAGTTGCAACGGACAATTTAAGGACTCCAACCCTTATGGCAACTACACCTATAACGAAACCTACACGGTAACTTTTCAAACAGATTCTGCTACCGGCCAGGCCATGCAACTTGAATTTGATACCCTTGATATTGCAAAGGGCGATACCATGTTTATATACGACGGCCCCTCAACCTCCGCCAAATTAGTAACCATCTTAACCAATAAAGATGGTGTTCCATTTTCCATTAGGGCAACGGCACTTAACAAATCAGGTTCGCTTACAGTAAAGTTTACATCGGACAATAACGATGTGAGCAGCGGCTGGAACGCCCATTTAATTTGTAAAAGTCCCTGCCAGTCAATTTCGGTACAATTAGCTACCAGCCCGCCTGCCGATGCCAACGGCTTTATAAACATCTGCAAGGGTGGCACCATCACTTTTTCAGGTAAAGGTCTTTACAATCAAAACAACCTGTATTACCATCAAAGCGATACTACCGCCAAATACCTTTGGACCTTCTCCGATGGCAAAGACACCGCCGGCATTTTTGCCAATCAAATAAAAAGAACCTTCACCACAGAAGGTGGAACTATTGCACAGCTTGCGCTGATGGATCAGAATGAATGCTATAATACATTACCGGTTCAGGTTAAGGTACGTACATCATTAACGCCCACCTTCAATATAAAACCACCCTCTTTATGTATTAACGATACTACCCGGTTGGTGGCAAGACCCGCATACCCCGAGGCAGTATTTTCAAACCTTCCTGTATACTCCGACAATAAACCATTGAACGATGGTGTGGGAAAATGCTATGAAACTTCTATTAACGTAAATCAATTTGCACCTCTGCAAAAATTGGTTAGCATTAATGAGCTTGATGGTATTCTGCTAAACATGGAACATTCTTTTTTGGGTGACATAACTATAGCTATCACTGCGCCAAACGGTGTAAAAGTATTCCTGAAAAAGCAGGTAGGCACCACCAACGATTGGGCGAGTTTTTTAGGTGAACCCGTTGACGAACCGTTTCCCAACTCGCCTTTGGCATCAATGCCGGGTAAAGGGTATGATTATCTTTTTAGCCCCACCCCTACCTATGGCACTATGGCCAGCGAAAAAGGAAAATACAACTACAGCTACATTGATAAAGCCGGGCAAAGCCAGGTAAATCATTTTTATTTACCTGAGGGTAATTACGCTTCGGAAGAAAATTTATCAGCGTTAGTGGGCACGCAATTAAACGGTTTATGGACCATTGAAGTGTGCGATAATTTTAAAGAAGACAATGGATTTATATTTTATTGGACCATCAGGTTTAAGCCATCCGTATATCCTGATTCAGAAGTTTATACCAGCGTTGTTGCCTCGCAGCAATGGTTCAATTCTCCAGGCATAGTTAGTGCCAAAGATAGTGTTGCATACATCTCCCTGCCACAGCAGGGAATTTACAATTACACGTATCGGGTAACCGACCAATTTGGCTGCTATGTTGATACCACTGTTCAATTGGCGGTTCATCCCTTTCCCTTAAAGCCCAATCTTGGTAACGATGCACTCATCTGCCTGGGAAAAACAGTAAAGGTTACCATTACCAACCCGCAACCCGCTACTACTTATACCTGGAGTACCGGTGCGGTTAACGACACTACTCAAACCATTACAAAAGCAGGTTCGTACTCGGTTACTGCATACAATAGCTTTGGTTGCAAACTTATAGATACAATAGTTATTGTAGATAACGAGCCTATTGGTATTTCACTGGGCAAAGACACGTTGTACTGTGCTTCCAATCCGTTAAAGCTTGAGCCTTCCATCACAGGAAATATTGCCTCGTATGTTTGGAACACCGGCGAAACTTCGGCCGGCATTATTACCAAACAGGCCGGCACTTTTGTAGTTACCGGTAAAACAAATTCCGGTTGCCAGGTAAGCGACAGCATTTTGTTAGGAGCAAATCCGGCCGACTTATTTCAATTGCCGCAGGATACCATTATTTGCATGGGTACAAGCTATCGCCTTACTGTAAATACGCCGGCAGGTTCTTCGTTTTCATGGGATGATGGCTTTACCAATAATCAAAGATTAATAACGGGGGGCAATTACGCATTAACCGTCAATTACCAGGGCTGTAGAAAGAAGGATGAAATGTTAGTGGGCATTCAGCCAGTACCTGTTGTTAACCTGGGCGCGGATACCACCATTTGCATTGGCTTTGACTTGCCGTTGAAGGTCTTTTATCCCGCCGCCAGCTACCTCTGGAATGATGGCAGCACAGCTAATAACCTGGTGGCACGCAGCAGCGGATTGTACTGGATACAGACTAATTTGGCACGATGCACTTTTCGCGACAGCATAAATATTACCCAAAGGCGTTGCGAATGCAGGGTAAAAATGCCCAATGCTTTTTCTCCCAATGGTGATGGCGTTAACGATGAATATAAACCCGAGATTAGTTGCTTTCCCAAAGACTACCAACTTTCTATATTTAACCGCTATGGACAGTTGCTCTTTAACACAAAAGACTTTAATCAATATTGGAAAGGAACCCAAAAAGATAAGCCCTTACCTGTAGGTACTTACTATTATATTCTTACCTATTTTAATGTAGATACCCGGCAAAACGAACAATACAAAGGAGGCATAACGTTGCTGAGGTAAAACTCAATTTTAAAAATCCTTCCCCACCAACAACGAACAACCAACAACGACCAACTTTTCGTCGAACCACAGCGGCACGGAAGTGCACAACCAATTTACGGTAGTCTTACAAAAGGATTTTATTTACGGATGCTATTTAGACTACCGTAAAA
>JAJAYD010000303.1 GCA_026786345.1 Chitinophagaceae bacterium | reverse complement strand
CATTAGTTGTACGAGCAATTCTAGTTCTCTTGAAGCGCCGGCAATAGATTTCATTTCAATCCAATGCCCCAAAAGCATTACTAAAATCAACGTGGTAAGTTCCCAAAAGAAATCCATGCCCTGCAAACCAAATACAGTGGCAACACTATATACGTAGGAAATGGTTATGGCAAAACCAATCAACGTCATCATACCGGGCTTCCATGTTTTCATTTCGTCAAACCATCCCTTTAAAAATGGAAAGCCACCATAAAAAAATACAACGGATGATAATGCAAATAACAAATACATTGAACCTGTAAACTGCCAGCTAACACCCAGCCATTGCTGTATCATGGGTGATAATAAAATGATGGGCACAGTTAACACGAGCACAACAAAAAATCTTTTTTTGAAGTCTGCTATCATGGAGCTATGATCATGCCCCCCATGCCCACCTGGCATTTTGGAATGATCCATTTTGGAATGGTCCATCTTCGGATCATCCCCGCCTGACGGACGGGCAGGCATTTTCGTTTTAGAATGATCCATCTTGGAATGGTCCATCTTGCTATGATCCATCGGAACAACTGCGGCTTCCTTTTTATGTTCTAAAGTTGGCGACGGCACATCTTTTTGTGTGTTTACAGCTACTAAGTTCATTCCACATAACGGACAGTTTCCTGGCGCATCCTTAATTATTTCAGGATGCATAGGGCAGGTGTACTGTTGTTTATGATGATCCATAATTAATCTTTAATGATTACTTCAAACTCTATCTCAATCTTCTCCCATGCCATTACGATTGTTCCTTTATTGCCTGTTGCATTTTTAATATAATACTGTAACCGCTCGGTTAGTTTAACCTGCTTTACAGGCTTCACTTTTATTCTTACCACATCTTCCTTTTGCAGGTAATCGTCTGTTAAATGCTGGTTCCAGTTTTTGTTGATGATGACAGTCCATTTAGCTTTTCGGGGAATGGTGAAGATGGCATACTTACCCTTGGGTATTACCTTACCTGCCACTATAAAACTCTTATCAACTTCCAAAGTAGTTGCATTGTGTGCCCCTGTAACCCATACATCCTTGTAAGGAACCAGGCCACCCCAAATTGTTCTTTTCCGAACACCTGGCGAATTATAATTGATGGTAATATTTGCATCCCCAATTTTTCCAACTACAGCCGATTTAATACTGCGTTTGGAAGTGTCACCTTTAGCATTTGGATTGTAGGAAATTTCTTCAACCTTCTTTACTTCCTGAGCCATTGAAACAACAGCCGACATGAATAATACCCCCGTTATAAAAATTGATTTGTTCATATTTATGTTTTTACTTTTTATAGTGCTTTAATTAAATCTAACAGGTATTCGAGACCAGTTAGATTTTGAGTTGCCTGTTTGCCCCTGGTCATTGTAACATAGTTGCATAAAGAACAACAGTACAAGTGAGTGACCCCACAATTCTGACGGGGGAGCCACAACGATGTCTAATTGAAACCCAAATACCTGTACCAAAAAAAATAAACATCGTTACCCACTACTAATTGCATATTGCCAATTGCGAATTGCCCATTGCTATTGCCCATTTCCCATTAACCTTCCACTACATTTATTACAAAGTCAGCCGTATGAACTTTACCATCTGTCTGAAACTGTATCCATCCCCTGTAGACACCGGGTTTATCAAAGGTGGTATGCAAATCGAACTTACCATTTTCAACTCCGGGATGCACATGCAGATACTTCTTTTCATCTAAACTTACCACTACCATGTGGGCTTTTGCGCCAAGATAATTTTCCATTGTGTTTGGGTCAACAGCTTTACCGTTTTGTGTAACAGCGCCTGAAATATGCATGGGTGATTTAGTTACAAACTTGCCACCCTCAGGGTTAATCGTTACGGTAAAACCATCTACATTTTTCACCAGGTTATTGCCGCTGTATTTTTTTGCTGCGGGTACATTACCTGTTACGTTTACCGTTAAATTATCAACCGTATGGTTGGCGCCGCTTGGCTTGTAATCAGCAAACAATGTGTACTTGCCTCCTGCAGGAAATTTATGTTTGACCAGGTAACTTCCATCTGCATTTATCTCGGGGTGTATATGGTCGAAATAAGAAAGGTCGTCGCTTACTACAATCAGGTGAATTTTCTTGTCATGCTCAACATCTAATGCCACTTGCTCCTTATCATTGTCTTTCAATTTTGGTATCATAGACAACGTTACTTCCTGGTTTGGATTAACAGTTGCAGGGTTTGTAGTGAACTGCATTTTTACATTGGATGGCCCACCGGCATTGTCATTGTGTTCAAGTTTCATTCCGCACTTCGGACAATTATCACCTTCTTTACCGGTTACTTCAGGATGCATTGGACATGCATAAACATGGTCGCTGCTGTGCGTTGCCATCGCTTCGGTTTTTGTACTGTCGGCTTTAATGGTTTCAGTATCACCATCATTGCACGATGCAAAAGTTATTGCCCCAACTATGGCAATTGCTGCACTCATTTTTGTGATTGATTTCATCTTTGTTTTTTATTTAGGTTTTACTTTTTATTTTTTATTTTTTGGACCCGACTTTACCGCTTCAGGCATCATCGTTGCCACGCTCGGTTCACAGGCAGTTTTTCAATAGTCCCGATTTAACCGGGAGCAGTTTACCCTCAGTTTGTCTAAGGGTCGCACACTTGAACATTTTATCAATTGTCGTCAATTAATAATTAACCCTAACAGGTCTGAAAGACCTGTTAGGGTTAATTGAGAAGTGTCTAATTATGATTATGACCATCATGACCATTAGTTGCTTTCTTTGCAACCATTTGCTTCATGTTCATATTACATACAGGGCACTTACCTTCTTTAGCGTAAGTCTTATCACCTTCGCATTTCATTGGGCATTGATATGCTGCATCTGCAACTGCCGCCTTAACCGGTTTCATTTGCATTTTGCAAACAGGGCACTTGCCGTTTTTGTGATAAGTCTTTTCACCTTCACACTTCATCGGGCACTGGTAGTGCATTGCTGTTTTGGCTTTTTTAGTTTGCACTTTCTTTTTCGCTGTCTGTGCATCTGCGGCACTAAAACTGAATATGGCAATAGCCATTACCAAAAGCATTTTTAACTTGTTCATTTTGTTTTGTTTTTATGGTGAATATTTATTTTGCTTTATTTATTATTTACTTAAGACCCGCATTAAAATTTCACGCAAAGCCGCAAAGGAAATACCACGCAAAGCCGCAAAGAAAAAAACAAGGATATGTTTTCTCATTGCTTATTGCCCATTGCCTGTTGCCTATTGCCATTGCCATTGCCTGTTGCCCATTACCTATTGCCAATTGCCAATTGCCAATTGCCAATTGCCTATTGCAAATTGCAAATTACCCATTGCCTATTGCCTATTGATTCAAGAACATCGTCTTCATCTGGTACACACCCATTGTAACCACCCTTTCTCCTTCCTCAACTCCTTTAATAATGTTTACCACTTTGCCATTTGATGTGCCTTTGTTTACATAGCTAATGGAATATTGCTCTGCCCTGTCTTTAATAAATACAGCAGGCTTTCCATTTACATCTGTAATGGCTGCATCGGGTATTATAACCTGCTTTGAATAATCACCTGAAAATATGCGTACCCTTATGTTCTCGCCAATTTTGAAACGTCCGTTTGCATTAGTGAGTTCAAACAAAACTACCTGCGATTGATTTTCAGGATTAACCTGCTGACCTGTAGAAATAATTTTTAAATTATATGCAGTTGTATCGTTCTGTGCATTAGAAGTTGCAGTTATTTTTTGAACACCTTTTAGTTTGGCAACCTCATTACTGAACACCTGTGCTTCTACAAATACCTTCTTAAGGTTGGTAATTTCAAACAAGGTTTGACCGGCGCTTACAACCGCACCAATCGAATAATTAAATGTGCCAACAATACCACTGATAGGTGAGGTAAGGGT
>JAJAYD010000302.1 GCA_026786345.1 Chitinophagaceae bacterium | reverse complement strand
TAGCCATAATCCGAACGAAGGTGAGCTGGTTGTAAAAGCAGCAAAAAAATATAACCGTGTTTTGCAAATGGGTAATCAAAGACGGTCGTGGCCAAATGTTGCTGCTGCAATTGGTGAATTACATGCAGGTGTAATCGGACGTCCTTATTTTGCAAAAACCTGGTATACGAATAACCGTGCATCTATAGGAAAAGGCAAAGAGGTGGAAGTGCCCTCGTGGTTGAATTATGATCTATGGCAGGGACCCGCACCCCGGCAGCCATACCGCGATAATCTCATTCATTATAACTGGCATTGGTTCTGGCATTGGGGCACGGGCGAAGCGCTCAATAACGGCACCCACATGGTTGACCTTGCAAGGTGGGGATTAGGTGTCGATTACCCGGTACGTGTAAGTTCAGCCGGCGGTCGCTACCGCTACCAGGATGATTGGCAAACACCCGATACACAGGTTATCAATCTTGAGTTTAATAATAATTCTGCCATCACCTGGGAAGGCCGCAGTTGTAACGGACGTTCGGTGGAAGGCAATAGTGTGGGTGTGATTTTTTATGGAGAGACCGGCTCAATGTTAATAGAAAGCGGCAACTCTTACAAGATGTACGATCTTAAAAATACCCTCGTAAAAGAGGTGAAAAATGACAGGACGATAGATGTTCGTAATGTTGCAGACCCTGCACAGGAATTGGATGCTATTCATATCCAAAACTTCTTCGACGGTATTAGAAAAGGCTCCAAAGTAAACTCTGATATTGATGGTGGATACAAAAGTACCTTGCTTGTGCAGTTGGGTAATATAGCCTTACGTACAGGCCGCACTTTAAATATTGATCCTGTAAATGGACATATTTTAGATGACAAAGACGCCATGAAATACTGGAGCCGCGAGTATGAGCGGGGTTGGGAGCCAAAGGTGTAGTTCTTTCCTTACCCGAATAAACCATGTTTTACTGTTCGTTTGTCTTGATACAAAAGACCCAAAAAATCAAGGCTGTATAAAAATGGCTAAAATTTATTTAATTACGCTAAAGCGAAAAAGTAGAAAGTGACTATGATTTTAATTACTTCTGACAACAGTTATTGCATAAGGGACATCAGCCGGTTGGGTGGCAAGCGAAGCGAAGGCATTCCGAAACATGCGAAGCGGTTTCGGAAACATAGTCCCGATAAAATCGGGAGAGTCCCGTTGCAATAACGAAGCCATGCGGCTTGAGCCATGACACGAATTTGACAAAGCCTTTGTGAATGATATTATCTTAAAATATTAATCGCTACTGGTAAAAATTAATTCAGCCCAAAACCATAACATCATATATGGACACATCAATAGAAGCACCCGCAAAAACATTGCTTGTAGCTGATCGTTCTAATGATATTAAAAGAGAACATCTAATCTCTCAAAGGCTATACTCGCTGGATGCACTAAGAGGTTTTGATATGTTTTGGATCATAGGTGCCGAAGAGGTTTTTCATGGACTTGCCAAGGCGACCGGCTCTCCATTCTGGGAGGCAATCTCTAACCAGTTTACCCATCCTGCCTGGAATGGCTTTCATGTTTATGATCTGATATTCCCTCTTTTTCTTTTCCTCGCAGGAGTATCTACTCCTTATTCTGTTGGTCGTGAGTTGGAGCGGGGAAAGAGCAAACAACAATTAATGCTGCGGGTAATAAAACGCGGTTTTATCCTGGTGCTTTTAGGTATCATTTATAATAATGGTCTGCAATTACGTCCGCTTTCAGATATTCGTTTTATGAGTGTGTTAGAAAGAATAGGTATTGCATATATGCTGGCCAACATCATTTATTTATATGCGAAAGAGCGTGCACAAATTATATGGTTCGCAGGTTTATTGATTGGTTATTGGCTGATACTTAAGTTTACTTCAGCGCCTGGTTTTTTACCTGGCGATCTTACCATGAAAGGCAACTTTGCTTCGTATGTTGACCGCTCCATACTGCCCGGCAAACTTTCATCAGGCATTCACGATACGGTTGGTTTGTTTAATAATATTCCAGGCATAAGTACAGCATTGGCCGGAATATTAACCGGGTCATTTTTAAAAAATAATTTGAAGTCGCCACCAACTAAAGCAGCATGGCTTGCAGGTACGGGCATTATTTTTTTGCTGCTGGCGCTCTTATGGAACTTTGATTTTCCCATCAATAAAAACATGTGGTCAAGTTCTTTCGTGTTACTCACAGCCGGGCTAAGCCTTCTATTATTATCTCTCTTCTATTATATTATTGATGTGCTTGGCTATAAAAGCTGGGCATTCTTTTTTAAGGTAATCGGCATGAACTCCATTCTCATTTACATATCCGGTAAATTTATTAACTGGAATTACACCACCAATGGATTTTTTCAATGGCTGGACCAATTAACAGGAAGTCCTTTTAATATTGTGATAATGGCAGTATGTATGGTAATGATTAAGTGGCTTTTTTTGTATGTGCTGTATAGAAAGAAAATATTTTTACGGGTGTAAGAAGCTTTTTTGATATAATTTGAAACATTGATTTTGAAACTGAAGATGCCCTATTTGCTACAGATAAAGTGCTCCCGTTTGCTAACCTACCGTGTGTACACAAATGTTTAAAGTTCAGATTTTTAAATTTCATAAATAGAAACGGCTAATTGCTCCAGCGGAGCATCCTGTTTGTAGTAAACCTGAATTTGAAGTTCTTCGGCTCCGTAGGTGCCGCCTGTAATGGGAGTAATTAGGAAGCACCGACGGAGCTTGGATATTCGTTTTTAAATGATTTCTATAAACAGGATGCTCTTACAGAGCCAAAAGAAAAAACAAAAGAAATGTGTCCACACGATAGGTTTGCTAACGTGACGAAGAAGCTATAGAAAACTGCTGTTGGTATAATGAAACATCATTTTTAGACAGCTTCTAAGTATTCTTCACAACAGGTTCATTCCTATAAACACTTAAAATCATGCAGAATAAACGAAGAGAATTTTTAAAACTTGCCGGCCTTACCACACTTGGTGCAGTTAGTGGCATAGAACTATTTGCTGCAGAAAAAGATCATCATAAAGCACCTGATGAAGCTATAAAAAACACTACGGTGAATAACAACGAATTAGCTGAAAGCGATACCAGTATTATTGGCCTGTATGGTGCATGGGCCCATTCGCTAAATGAAAATAAGCTGCCTGCTTTTTCTTTTAGAAGAAGTGAATGGAAGAACCTGGAAGCGTGGAAGAAGGCTGCAAAACAACGACTCACTGATCGCTTAGCCGTTCCCAATATAGGTGGATTGCCTGGAGTAAAGGTAAATAAGCAGTATGCTTATGATGGTTTACATATAGAGGAGCTTACCTGGCAATTACCCTATGGCAGGCCAACAGAAGCCATTCTGCTAAAACCATTAAATGCTACAGGTAAACTACCGGCTATCCTGGCCTTTCACGATCATGGAGGAAACAAATACTTTGGTTGCCGCAAAATCACACGTACTTCTGATAGCCAGCATGCGTTAATGAAAGATCACCAGCAGGTATATTATAGCAACCTGGCGTGGGCAAACGAAATTGCCAGACGTGGTTATGTGGTGTTGGTTTCTGATGCCTTTACGTTTGCAAGCAGAAGGGTAATGTTCCAGGATGTACCGGCACACATGCGTAACGGGCAAACGGATGAAAATCCTGAAAATGCTGATAACATAAGAGCTTACAACAAATGGGCAGGAGAGCATGAACATGTAATGGCCAAATCTTTATTTAGTGCAGGTACAACATGGCCCGGAGTATTTTTTGCAGAAGATAGAAAAGCCCTTGATATTTTATGTGCTCGGCAAGATGTGGATGCTAACAGGATTGGATGCGGAGGACTTTCGGGTGGAGGAATAAGAACCGTATTTATGGCAGGCCTTGACCCGCGGATTAAATGCGCGGTTGATGTGGGTTTCATGACCACCTGGAAAGATTTTATTCTTAATAAATCATATACGCATACATGGATGACCTATGTTCCTTTATTGCCCAACGAATTGGATTTTCCCGAAATACTTGGATTACGTGCACCCTTGCCTACCCTTGTTTTAAACGATAGTGAAGACACATTATATACGCTGCCCGAAATGAACCGTGCAGAAAAAATATTAAGCGATGTATATAAAAAAGCAGGTGCCGGTGACCGTTTTAAATGCTCCTATTATCCCGGTCCGCACAAGTTTGATGCACTGATGCAGGCAGAGGCTTTCGACTGGTTTGATCGTTGGCTAAAAGCGTAAAGCAGCATTTAGTAGGTTATAAAGTTTGTAATGAAGCTAACGTCTTACAAAAAGAATGTTGTTATTGTTGGCCGAAATTTTATTTATGTTAGTTCGACTTATAAAAGTGTAGCATCTTTCTTCAGTCCGGATCATAATCACTAAATAATAACAACGTAATTCATCTTTGCTCATGGTAAATAAAGAACTCCCTAAAAATATTTAGCAATGAAAAGTAACCGCCGAAATTTTTTAAAACTTTCTGGTCTTACCGGAATAAGCATGGCTGGTAGCAATATTGCTTCAGCCTTAAACATGCAAGGCGTAAATAAGCCAGCTGAATTGAACGCAAAGCCTGGCCCACACTTTAATATGAGCGGTTATGCTGCACCTAAATTAGAAAAGGTACGCATAGGTTTTATTGGATTAGGCAACCGTGGACCCGGTGCGGTTATGCGGACAAGTAAAATAGAAGGGGTTGAAATAAAAGCACTCTGCGACTTAAGGCCCGAAAAAGCAAACGGGGCAAAGCAAAAACTTATAGAGTCAACCAAAGCCTTCAACCCCGATGTTTATACTGGTGGCGAAAATGAATGGAAGAAAGTATGCGAACGGAATGATATTGACCTTATATACATTGCAACACCCTGGCACTTACATACCCCTATGGCTGTGTACGCCATGCAGCATGGCAAACATGTAGCAACCGAGGTACCTTCGTCGGTTACGGTTGAGGAGTGCTGGCAATTGGTGGAAACGTCAGAAAATACGCGGATGCATTGCATGATTTTGGAAAACTGTTGTTATGACTTTTTTGAATTGCTTACACTAAACATGGCGCGGCAAGGTTTGTTTGGGGAAATTGTACATGGCGAGGGTGCTTATATTCACGACCTTTTAGAAGGAAACTTTTCCAAAGAAAAATATTATGATATGTGGCGCCTGAAAGAAAATTTCAGGAACGGCAATTTATATCCTACACATGGTTTAGGCCCGGTAGCACAGGTAATGAATATAAACCGGGGAGATAAAATGGATTATCTCGTGTCAATGTCGGGCAACGATTTTATGATGGGCGCAATGGCAAAAGAGCTTGCCGCCAAAGATGACTTTTATAAACCCTATGCAAATAAGAGTTATCGTGGTAACATGAATACAACCACCATTCGCACCAATAAAGGACGCACCATCATGTTGCAGCACGATGTTACTTCTCCCAACGTTTATTCGCGTATTTATAAGATCAGCGGCACCAAAGGTTCGTCGTTAAAATACCCGCTTCCGGGCAAGTTAGCTATAGGGCATGAAGAGTGGGTAAAAGCTGACGAATATAAAAAACTGGAAGAAAAATATACCCCGCCTATAGTAACAAAACTGGGTGAGATGGCTAAACGGGTTGGTGGACATGGAGGCATGGATTTCTTAATGGACTGGAGAATGATTGACTGTCTTCGCAACGGTATACCATTGGATATAGATGTATATGATGCTGCCGCATGGAGTTCAATAGGGCCATTGAGTGAGAAGTCAATAGCCACCCGTTCTAATTCGATTGATATACCCGACTTTACTTCAGGCGCATGGAAAACCAACGAACCGGTGGATGTGTTTTTGCAAAAAGGGGGAAATACAAAAGTGATACTTTAAAAAGGAACTTGAATGTGAACCACGAAGGCACCACCAAAAATTAAGTTGCGCAAAGGCTCAGTAAAACTTTGTGACCTTGAGCCTTCGTGGTTCAACATACTTACTTATAAAATTTAAAAAATGCATATCAACATAAGTTCAAATCCTGCTGAATTAGGCAAAGCTGCGGCAAGCGCTGCGGCTGCATTCATAAGAGAGGCAATTGCAAAAAATGGAACAGCAAACATAATTTTAGCCACAGGCACCAGCCAGTTTGAAACGTTGAACCAACTGATAGCAGCACCTGGTATTGACTGGGGCAAAGTGGTGATGTTTCACCTGGATGAATATATTGGCTTACCTGTTACGCATGCAGCAAGCTTCAGAAAATATTTGCAGGAACGTTTTATAGAAAAGGTACCTGCCCTGCAAGCTGCCTACTTAATAAATGGAGAAGGAGATGCACAGGCCGAATGTGACCGCCTGAATAAATTAATAACACAACATCCTATAGACGCAGCCCTTGTGGGCATTGGTGAAAATGGGCACTTAGCCTTTAATGACCCGCCTGCCGATTTTGAAACAGAACAACCTTATATCATTGTTGAATTAGATGAACCCTGCCGCAAACAACAATCAGGCGAGGGATGGTTTGATACTTTGGAAGATGTGCCCCGCCAGGCAATCAGCATGTCGATAAAACAAATCATGAAATCAAAACACATTATCTGCTCGGTGCCGGATGAAAGGAAAGCTACGGCTGTAAAAAATACGGTGGAACAAAAGGTAAGTAATCTTTACCCGGCAAGTATGCTGCAGCTACACTCTGAATGCACTTTATTTCTTGATAAAGATTCTGCTGCTCATCTATCGGGTGAATAAAGTTGGAATAGTTATAAAATAGAATCGGTTGTGATAGAAACTAATTATTATTTTAAATCAATTTTGTAATTAAGCCTAAAGATGCACAATGCTATGCCGGTGAACGAAATGTGACCCTTCGACAGGCTCAGGATAAACTGCTACGCCCTGTTCAATCATCGCGTTGCTGTTGAACTGAGCGTAGCAACGATTTTGCAGGAAGAACAAATGCTTGTATCAAATAAAATAATCTTACACATTTTCTTTTAAATAAATAAAATGAATAAAACGATTGCAGCCGCTATAGATGTAAGCTCATTAACCAAAAGGGATACCGTAATCTCGATCTTTATAATAGGCCTGCTCTTTTTTATATTCGGTTTTGTTTCGTGGGTAAATGCTATTTTGATACCTTACTTTAAAATAGCCTGCGAGCTTACGCACTTCAAAGCTTACCTGGTTACATTCGCTTTTTATATTTCTTATTTTATCATGTCGGTTCCTTCATCTTACTTATTAAAAAAGGTTGGGTTTAAAAAAGGAATGATGATGGGGTTTTGGACCATGTCTATTGGTGCTTCTATTTTTGTTCCCGCCGCACTTACAAGAACATATGAAATATTCCTGGTAGGTCTTTTTACGCTTGGTGCCGGGCTGGCTATTTTACAAACAGCCGCCAATCCATACATTACCGTTTTAGGGCCCAAAGAAAGTGCGGCACAGCGTATAAGCATTATGGGCATCTGCAATAAAGGAGCAGGTATTATTGCCCCGCTATTATTTGCTGCCGTTATTTTAAAAGCTACCGATACTGATCTGTTTGCTCAATTGGCTAACATGAGTGCAGGCGAAAAAAGTGCGGCCCTAGATGAATTGATAAGAAGGGTTATTGTTCCATACACCTGCGTAGGAACCGTTTTGTTTGGACTTGGATTAATGGTGCGCTACTCACCGCTTCCAGAGATAAATACCGAACATGAAACTGCGGAAGTTGCTGCTGCCAACATGGGTAAAAAAAGCATATTCCAGTTCCCTTATTTAATCCTGGGAGCCATTGCTATCTTTCTACATGTAGGAACGCAGGTTATTGCCATTGATACCATCATAGGTTATGCAAACTCTATGAACATCCCTTTGATGGAAGCGAAAGTTTTTCCCTCGTATACTTTATTTGCAACCATATGCGGTTACATACTTGGCATCATAACGATCCCAAAATTTATAAGCCAGGTAAATGCTTTAAGACTATGCACCATGTTAGGCACCCTGTTTACCTTACTAATTATTTATACAAAAGGACAAGTGACATTTTTAGGACATGTGACCGACATCTCCATATGGTTTGTTGTATTACTTGGCCTTGCCAATTCATTGGTGTGGGCAGGTATATGGCCGCTGGCATTAGATGGTTTAGGTAAGTTTACCAAGCTTGGCGCATCTGTTATGATCATGGGTTTATGCGGGAATGCTATCATGCCTCTTTTTTATGGATACTTTGCTGACAGGGTTGATGTACGGCAAGCTTACTGGGTTTTATTTCCCTGCTATTTGTACCTTGTATTTTATGCAGTTTACGGGCATAAGGTTAGAAGATGGAGGAGTAATTTGTGATTTGTGAAGGATGATTTGTGATGTGCTAAAAAGCTTTCACGCAAAGCCGCAAAGTAAAACATACACAAAGTCGCAAAGACAAAACTTTGGCCTCTTTACTCCCTGGCATCTTTGCGTGAAAAAATGATACAATGATGAACCAGCAACGCATAAAAATTTATAACGGCAGGATAATTACCCCTTACAGGATTATTCCGAACGGGACTGTGTTGGTAACCGGTGAGACGATTACAGCAGTAGCTGGAGGCGATATAGCATTTGAAGATGCCATTGAAATTGACGCAAAAGGAAATTATATCTCACCCGGCTTTATTGACATACATGTACACGGCGGAGGCGGTTATGACTTTATGGATGGAAGCGAAGAAGCATTTTTAAAGATAGCTGAAACACATGCACAGTATGGAACAACAGCCATGCTGCCCACCACCTTAACCAGCGAAAAAGAAGACCTGTTGCAAACCCTTGAATTATATGAGCAGGCCAATAGGAAAAACACGAAAGGCGCACAATTTATAGGGATGCATTTGGAAGGACCTTACTTTGCTTTAAATCAAAGAGGTGCACAAGACGCCCGATATATCCGCAACCCTGATCCCGCAGAGTATAAAGAAATACTTGCACTTTCTTCATCTGTTAAGCGCTGGAGTGCAGCGCCTGAATTAAAGGGAGCAATTGAATTTGGTAAGTATGTAACCTCAAAAGGTGTACTGGCGGCTGTGGCACATACCGATGCTATTTATGAAGAGGTATTGGAAGCTTTTGAAAATGGATATACCCTTGCCACGCATTTGTATTCAGCTATGTCGGGAGTTACGCGGCGCAATGCATTCAGGTATGCAGGTGTAATTGAGAGCGCATTTATATTAGATGAAATGGACGTAGAGATTATTGCAGATGGCGTTCATTTGCCTGCGCCATTACTTAAGCTGGTATATAAAATAAAAGGTGCTGACCGGACTGCATTGATTACCGATGCTATGCGTGCCGCCGGAATGCCCGAGGGTGAGAGCATACTTGGCAATATAAAAAATGGATTGAAAGTGATTGTTGAAGATGGCGTTGCAAAACTGCCTGACAGAAGCTCGTTTGCAGGCAGTGTTGCCACTGCAGACAGACTGGTAAGAACCATGATAAAAATGGTAGATGTGCCTTTGATTGATGCTGTAAGAATGATTACTACTACACCAGCCCGTATAATGAAAGTGGCTGATAAAAAAGGTTCACTTGCTGCGGGGAAGGATGCCGATATATTAATTTTTAATGAGGAGATTAATATTAAAATGACGATGATAAAAGGAAGGGTGGTGCATGAGAGGTGATGGAGATAATTGGGGAGTATACACGTCATGCACCGGAGTGGCTTGCCTTAGTTACAAAACCAATAAAGCAAGCTCCAACAATCGGATTTCGAATTTCTGAATTCAACAATGAAACGACCCTTTGAAGCCAATATTTTTTGCAGATCGGGTTACATTTTGAATATGGCAAAACAGCCTCAAAATCGTTTAATTTAAAGACAAGATTAATGACTTTTTATTTTGGTCATTCAAATTGAAATAGAAAAACTCCAGGCTATAGCAGCATTAAGGCAACAATACATAAACTATAAAAAAGAAGTTCAGCCAATACTTCGGAGAGTTTGTACAGTAATTAATCAAAAACAAAGCTGAATATCTTATTGTTGGTGGTTATGCAGTGGGCATTCATGGACATCCACATTATACAGGCGATTTGGAAAAATTTTTTTGCAATTACTTTCCAGCTTTGCCAAACGCCTCTTTCACCGTCTGCAAATGTTTAATGAACTTTTCTTTGTTGCTGTCGTAGCCATATTTTACATCGCTCAGGGGGTTGCCATCCAGGTCTAAAAACATATAAAGAGGTTGGGCATTAAACCCAAACTTGGTTACTTCATAATCCAGGTTTTTTTGGCCCAGCGTAGCTATTTTTTCGCCCCTTGCATTGGTGTATTGCTCCGATGGCGACAGGTCAGCAGGCTCATCAACATACAAACTAATCAAAACAAAATCCTCCTTCATTCGCTTCAGCACTTCCGGATCGTCCCACACCTCTGCTTCCATTTTGCGGCAATTGGCACAACTATGACCGGTAAAATCGAGCATCACCGGTTTGCTCAATGCTTTTGCTGCCGCCATGCCTTCCTCCAAATCAAAGTATGCCGTCAACCCCAAAGGAACATGCAGCTTGTCAGTATATTTTACCGGTGGCTTTGCAGCACTGGTGTTGGTACCAGAAGTGGATGAACCCACTCCTTGTTGCTTTAAGTCCTGCAACTGGTATTTAAGCTGGTGAAGATCAAAATCCTGTGTGCTGGTGTGTGGCAACCAGCCACCAATTCCCTTTAACGGCGCACCCCATAAACCGGGTACCAGATACAACGAAAAACAAAAAGCCATCATCGCAAAAAATAACCTTGGTACGCTTATGTACGGCAGATCGCTGTCGTGGCTAAACTTTAATTTACCCAACAGGTAAAAACCCAGAAGTATAAAATTCACAATCCAAATGACAAGGAATATTTCACGGTCCAGTAAACGCCAGTGATAGGCAAGGTCAACATTGCTCAAAAATTTCATGGCCAATGCCAGCTCAATAAATCCAAAGGTTACTTTAACGGTATTAAGCCAGCCGCCACTTTTAGGCAGCGATTGCAACATGCTTGGAAAGAATGCAAATAACGAAAATGGCAAGGCCAGTCCTAAGCCGAAGCCCAGCATACCCAATACAGGTGCAAGGCTAACCCCTTTTGTCGAGGTCTGCCCCAACAACGTACCAACGATTGGACCCGTACACGAAAAGCTTACAATCACCAATGTAAGCGCCATAAAAAATATACCCGTAAAACCACCTTTACCAGCTTTTTCATCGGCTTTATTGGCCCAACTATTAGGCAGGCCAATTTCGAAAGCACCAAAAAACGAAATGGCAAACAGAATAAAAATAGCAAAGAACAACAGGTTGGTTACAGGGTGCGTTGACAGCGTATACAGGGCTTTATCGCCAAAGGCCAGTGTTAGCAATAAGGTAGGTATGGTATAAATTAAAATGATGGAGAGAGAATACCATACTGCATTTCGTATGCCCTCGGTTCGTGACTTACTTCTTTTTAAAAAGAAACTTACCGTTACGGGGACCAATGGAAAAACACAAGGGGTAAGCACCGCCAGCAAGCCCGTTGCCAGGCAAATAAAGAAAATATTCCAAATGGATGATTCTTTGTTTACAATAGTACCACCCGAAACATTAGTGGCAGGTGCAGGTGCTACAAAAACTGAAAAAGGCGCTTCACCATTTATAAAAGTACTGCCTTGTTTTGCAAGCCACGTTACCGAACCTTTAATAAATGCACTGTCTTTGGCACCAATGTTTACCTGTTGTATCCAGCTTACACTGTCATTAAAATAACCAATCGTAGCACCGTCTGCTGCATCATCCGAAGCCTTCACAATGCTACCTTGTTCAAGCAAACTGTCTTGCAAATATTTGCCAGAAGCACTATCAAAAGCTATAGCAGAAACAAATACATCATCCTCTTTCTGCTTTTTAATGGAAAGCAATTTAGCGCTGTCCGTAACCTTTGCTTTTATAATTACGTTCGCCTTACCTGACGCATCACGCCGGGCTAAAAATGTAAACTGCACAGGTTGCTTATCCTGTGCAGTTGTTTGTATACAAAAAATAATTGCTGTAAATAAAAAAAGCAGTTGGGTTAAATGTTTCATTTAAGATTGAAGGCTTTGAAAAATATTACAAAGAAATACTGAAGGTCTTCTTTGTAGGAGGCAGACACTGGCTATCGTCGCAGGTCATATATTCAACCGTAACACTTACGTTTGTCTTAATGTTGCCTTTTACTTTTACATTTTGAACAAAGGCTACCTGGTCACCAAAATATTTAACCTTCGTATCAAAGTTCTTATCGTACTCTTCTTTTAGTTTACCCACCTCTTTAACACCGCCGTTAAAAGTTACCAATGGGTTTTTGGCAAATTTAAAGTTTGTGGGGATAGGCCCTCCGTCGCCGGTGTGCTGGCTGTAAATGTGCCAGGGTTTTGGCAGCCTGGCTGTAATAGTAACATTATAACCGGTGGCAACTTTCTTAGAAGTTGCGGTCCATTTAACCGGGTCCTTAATTTGCGCAAATGCCCCGGCACTCAGCAGTAATGAACCCATCACCATCAATAATAAGAACAATTTTTTCATACGTTTTTTTAAACTTATAATGATTTTAAAAAGATGTTTCCTGTTCAAACCAAGGCGTAAACAAGTCCTTTACTGCCTGCCCGGCGCCTTAGTTGTAAGAACGTTTTAATAAGGCAAGCCTTACACCGTGTTTTGTTAATTCAAACCCAATAAATCAAACACCTTTAATCCATCCATATTTTTAAGTTGATGCGATACAGCCCTTTCCGGATGCGGCATCATACCAAAAACATTTCCATTGGCATTGCGGATGCCGGCAATATTTCTTATGGCCCCGTTAGGATTAACATCAACATGAATGTCTCCTTTTTCGTCGCAATATTTAAAGATCACCTGGTTATTCTTTTCAAGTTCGTCCAACACTTTTTCTTCAGCATAAAACCGGCCTTCACCGTGAGCTATAGGTATTTGCAGGGGTCCGGATACAGGTAAACTACCACCAGCTTTTAACCAAACGTTTTTACAAATAAATTGCTGGTTGGCATTTTGAAGCAGTACGCCAGGCAACAAACCACTTTCGCATAAAATTTGAAAACCATTACATACCCCCAACACTTTTCCGCCTCTTTCAGCAAATTCAATCACACTTTGCATCATTGGGCTAAACCTTGCAATGGCACCGCATCGCAGGTAATCGCCGTAGCTAAATCCACCAGGTAATACAATGCAATCGCTGGTAGAAAACATACTAATGTCTTTGTCTTTATGCCAAAGCATTACCACTTCTTTTTGCAGGGCATTGGCTATTGCATCCTGCATGTCCCTATCGCAATTAGAACCCGGAAAAACTACAACACCATACTTCATTTATTTAATTTTTTGTGTGATAATGGCTTTCGTTCGATTATCAATCTTTTTGGTTGTTTGTTCCCCATCCGACTTCCTGAACCTAATCGAAACAAAAGTTTTACCTGCTATCATTCTCAATATTGACACTAACTGCTACTAAAACTTACAAACCGCCAGGCTTTCAAGGGGCCAAAGGTAAAAAGGTACAAGTTAACCTTTCTTATATTTTATGTAACCCACCAGTTATTTAGCACCACTAAAATAATGAGGCTCCAGAACATGATATTGGGAAAGGTTTCTCTTTTGGGAAATAGAAAGCCATTTGCCATAAAAGGGCTTACCGGTACACACCATAACAACAAACTGTCAAGCGTAGCATTTTTACTTATAAAAGGCAGTGGCAGCATAATCAACAGCATCACCATTAACACACCCCAATTTTTACGGACTTGTATTAACATCCGGCGGCTCTTATCCTGAAAATGGTAAACGCCTATGGCAAGAAACAACAGGATAATTCCTATAGTTATAAAAAACAAAGGAGTGGTTTTAACATCGGGTAGATTAAGCTGCCAAAGCGGAACAAATTGCTGCAACTGAACCAAACGGTCGGTTAAAAACAAGAACATGAACAGAAAGTAAAACGGTGCGCAAACACCCATTAACATAACGAGCCATTCAGTAATGTTAAATGGCCGCACCACCACCAATGCAAAAATGGCAATCAATATTAATAAAGTAGCGGGATGGAAACAGAGTATACACCCCCCAATAATCAACCCGATATTAAACAAGAGAGTTTTGGGATTAGGGCTGTTATAAAGCTTAACCACCAGCGAAAACAACCAGATGATAAGCGTATTGGCAACCAAAGCCGGGGTCAACTGGTTCCAGTCGGGAAAAATGGCGGTAATTAGCACATACACCATTGCTATAAGAAAGGTTGGCTTTGTAAACATGCGCTGGTCGTAAAACAGGTAATTCAACCGCAAGGCCTGGCTTACTATAAAAAAATGGTACAACAGTATAATTAAAATCGATTGCCCCCCGGCAACATAGTTTCTTAAAAATCTTGAAATGAGGCCATCATCTGCAACGGCAACCACCTGTGGCGGCATAATAAAAAAATGAGCATGCACAGCAATACTGAGCATCAACAGCCAAATAATAGTAATAGGAGATCTTTCTTTAAACAGTGCTACCACTTAATCAGCAATAAATTTTCTTTATAATTCAACCCGTGCAAAACAAAGAAAATTTCTGTACATACAAGGAATTATGATTTGGCGTAAACCCACCTGCTTGCCATAACGGGGCATAAAATCGTAACCCTTGTCGAGGTTTTTAAGTGTAGGATTTCGCAGCAGTTGCCCATCGGGCTTTATACTTTGATCGCTTAGTAACTGGGTACGTTTTTCCTGCATGTTGAAAAGAAAGTGAAGCTGGTCGCCGGTATTCACCAACTGGTACCCAATAGATGCATCGGAGTCGTCGTCCCACTGGTTTTTATTTAGAATATTGCTCCAGTCGGTATGGCCGGTACTGTCGAACGACATTACCAATATATTTTGTGCATGATACCGGTTTAGTTGGTTGGTATTTGAATTATTAAACCTCCACCACGGGTAACCATACGAGGAGTAGGGACTAAACATATAAAAGTCGGATGGCCGTAAAAAGGGCGAACCATACATGTAGTTATTCCGGTTCAATCCACCACGGCCGGTTGTAAAAAACGCTTCGGCCGCCAACAGAAAACCTCCATCTTTTTTTGGTATGATATTCTTGATGAAGTAATCGTTTAAGGCTGTCTTAAAACTATTCTCGCCTTTGGCATCGCTTCTTAAGTTGTCATCAAATTTCAATAGTGTTTTAGTCGTCAGGGTTGAGCTGTTGTTATTTAAAACTGCAACAAAAAGTCCGTCAATATTGCCTTGTTTACCCTTGGTATAAAAAGAAGAAATGATATACCTGTTAGTAGTATTGTCGGGTTTAATGCGCAGGTCGTCCAGGTAACTTTCATTTAAATCAACGTTGGTAATACGCACCAAATTATTTCCAAAAGGCTTAACGTATAAAAAGAGCTTTTGAATACGGTCTTCCTGGCCGCCCTGCACGGTACGGGCAAATACCAGGTTGCCCCGGTTGTCTAACTGAAACTCGGTTAGGTAATCGTTGCGGTCAGGCATGTTTACACTTAAAACAACCCGCTCCTGCAACACCAGCTCTTTGTTAAATATTGCGGAGGTAACAATGTGGTTTTCGTCGTTTTTAGTATTAATCTTAACTACATTGATCAATTGCCTGTCTTCGCTACTAATAACTGAATACAATTTATTGCTCGACCAAAAGTTAATGGTGGTGGTGTCTAAAACTATGGGGTCGCCCATTTTTTTGCCTGATCCATTTATCTTTGCCGCCATGCAATACACTATGTTTTTTTTCTGATACTGGTAAAACATGTAACTAAAATCGGGGTACGATAAAAAATCGGTATTGATAACCCGGTCGGGCATAAAGTTGTATTTCACTTTGTCGAGCTGCACCATGTTGGCATCGTAGACCGACATGTAATGGACATCGCGTAAGTTTTTATAAATTAAAATGTTACCTCCTACTTTCCCCAATATTTCAAAATTGGTTTGCCTTACATCGGATCTGTCGGGCTCTGAATAAATAACCTGCTGAGCAATACCGGCAAGTGATAAAAATGTTCCCAGGAGAAAAAGGATATATCTGTTAATTCGCATGAATGGAGAATGTTTTACAATAAACAAATGTAACGCCTGCCGGCCTCGACAGTAGCCAATGTATCATTAAAACACAAGGCTATAATTGTTAAGGCTTTACAAAATAATCTTATTTCGTTCCAAATTACCCGTGTTACCTAAAAAATCGCACAACTCAACATACAAATGGTTGAGCTTTAATGAGAAGAGTTTGGAAAACGCTTTTACAGTGGGCAAGGGATAAAAAAGTGAGTTTAATTTTTTTGGTACCAGACTTTATGTCGCTTATGAGTCATTGTTGCTGCCTGCCCCGACACACTTGCCTATCGTGTGTACACATCTTTTTTATTTCCATCTCTACCTTGAATTTTGGAAAAGAGATGTTAACCACAGGGAAAAACAAGAATCATTCACAGAGGACACAAAGATTTACCTCTGGCTTTACTCTGTGCTTCTTTCTTTGTGTACTCTGTGGTTACCTTTTTTTGACATTAGTTAGATGTGTCCACACGCTAGGCCACACTTGCGGGGTCGCACCCTTGTACAGTTTTTTCTGCAATGAGCTATGAGTAAATGTTACTAATTTATCCCTTGCAGGGTATAGTTGTTACGAATCCATGAGGGTTTCGATGATTGGCATTCTTTATTTATCTGCGTAGAAAAGCAGTGCAATAACTTTTATGCACTTTTTAAATTTCTTTCTAAATGGGTTTGCACAATTTTGGTATCTTTCTTTGTACCCTAACCAACCTGCCAAATGACCACCATTGCATACATCGTTATTATTTACCTGGTGGTTTTGCTTTTGATTGTACTGGTGCAGGAACGATTGATTTTTAAGCCTGAAAAACTGTCGGCAGATTTTACTTACAAATACGATTCGCCTTTCAGGGAGTTATATTTTGATGTATCGCCGGGAGTTAGAATTAATGGCCTGCATTTTCATGTAACCAAACCAAAAGGACTTATTCTTTATTTACATCGCAACAGCCGCAGCATAAAAGGCTGGGCCAAATATGCACGGGACTTTTATCGCTACCAATACGATGTGGTGTTGGTTGACTACCGCGGCTTTGGCAAAAGCACCGGAAAAAGAAGCGAAAAGGATATGTTAGGAGATATACAATTTGTGTACGAAAGCTTATTGAAAGACTATCCCGAAGATCATTTAATTGTTTATGGCCGCAGCCTCGGTAGTGGGTTTGCAACCAAGATAGCCAGCGAAAACAAACCCCGTTACCTAATACTTGATTCGCCCTATTATAGTTTTTTAAAAGTGGCTGAACGCTTTCTACCCATCTTTCCCAACCGGTGGATTATCAGGTTTCAACTCCGTACCGACATTTGGATCAGAACCGTTAACTGCCATACGTACATTATTCATGGCACCAAAGACTGGCTGATACCCATAAAACAAAGTGAGGCATTGCAACGCATCAATGCACACAAAATAACACTCATACGCATACATGGCGGCGGCCATAACAACCTGCCTTCTTTTCCTGAATACCACAATTTTATTAGGGATATTTTACAGGAGTGAACCAACGCAGGAAGGATGCTTTGTATATTTTTGCAAAATGCAAGCGTTGGAAATAAAGGCAAAAAAGAGAGTGGTAGCAAAAAAGCACCTGTACCGCTGGTTAAAAATTATACTGCTGGTTTATTGCCTGGTGGGTATTGCCATTTATTATGCCCAGGACTTTTTGATACTGCAACCAACCACCCATACCAAAGATTATGTGTATCAGTTTAGCCAGCCACATAAAGAAGTAAACATTGCCGTCGATGCAACTACCAACATAAACATTGTACAGTTTACACAGCCCCATGCACAGTCAAAAGGTGTTGTGCTGTATTTTCATGGCAACAAGGGCAACATACAACGCTATGCACGGTTTGTGCCCCGCTTTACCAATAATGGTTATGAGGTATGGATGATTGATTACCCCGGCTATGGCAAAAGCACCGGAGCCTTTTCTGAAGACAGGGTATACGATTGGTCGCTGGTGATGTATAACCTGGCCCGCAAACGCTTTAGCACCGATAGTATTATTATTTATGGAAAATCGCTGGGTACGGGTATGGCAACGCAACTGGCAAGCATTCGCGACAGCAAATACCTGATTTTAGAAACGCCGTATTATAGTTTTACCTCGTTAGTTCATACGTGGTTTTGGATGTACCCATTATCGAAAATGCTGCACTATAAATTTCCCAGTAACGAATACCTGAAAAAGGTGACCGCACCCGTTGTAATCTTTCATGGTACGAAGGACGAATTGATACCTTATGATAATGCCATTAAGCTAAAAGAAGTATTGAAGAAGCAGGACAATTTCATAACCATTGAAGGGGGTACGCATCGCAACCTCAACCTATTTTTAACTATGCAGACAAAGCTGGATGCTTTGCTGCAGTAAGAAATGAATTATTACATTTATTAAAAATATTGTATGCTTATAGCCCCTGATGAAATTAAAAAACTATCTGTAGTTGAAAGGGCTCAATTGTTCCTTGCACTAAAAAGCGATCAGGAAATGAAAGCATATCTGCACAGTGAAAAAGGAGATGAGTTTTTAATGGAAGCAATTACCAAAAGAGATCAGGCGTATATCAAGGGTGAGATTAAACTTACTTCCATAGAAGATGATTTTTAACTATTTGGTATACACGTTTCTTAGTACAATTCTTTAATAAAAATCGGCTGCCCCTCCGGGGCAGAAAAACCTTCAAAATGCTTTATATCTACAGAGCGGTTACGCCGCTGGCGTAAGACATAATGTTATTATACGTTTTTGCAGAATTGCATTTGCATTTTATTTTGAGGCAGACCATGATCCACTATAACAAATACGCCAGAGGCGTAACCGCTCTGTAGAAAATTTATGTTCATGTTTTTACCTGCCCCGGAGGGGCAGCACTAACGAAACAATGATAAGAAGGAAATCTCTCTGAAATTACACCACCTTAAATGCCACAAAATAGTAGTTGTTAGCAGCGGCAACCAGTTTAAGATTTACATAGTGCGAAGTAATAAAATCCTGGTAGGCTTTAAACTCATGCGTGGGCACCACAAACTCATCAAAGAAAATAATGTCATCCTTTTTTAGGTAAGGTGCCAGGGAAGACAAGGCATACAAGGTGGCGGAAAAAAGATCGGCATCCAGCATAATAACATTGCGGCGGCTGTTATCAAACAACTTTATAAATCCGGGTAAGGTTTGCTGAAACAGGCCTTTGTAAAACGTGGCCCGGTCATCGTTCACGATCGGTATCTGGTTTTCGTTACTGAATGATCCTTTTTTAAATGGCCCCCAATCTTCCGGTAATCCGTCAAAGGTATCAAAGCCAAAAAACCTACTTTGCGGGTCGGTATTTTGTTTCAACCACCACTTAAATGAGTGCCCGGCAGCAACACC
>JAJAYD010000301.1 GCA_026786345.1 Chitinophagaceae bacterium | reverse complement strand
GCTTTGGCTTTGGCTTCGCTCAGCTGGCGGAGTTTTTGACATTGACCATTGACCATTGACCATTGATTACTGACTAACTCACCTCCTTGTTCTTCCCAAAGTCATTCCAAGTTTAAAATTGACAGTAAAATAGGAGTCGGTGTTTTTGGATTCGCCCCTGTTTTTATTATTCCTAATTCCTGGTTTATAAAGTTGTCTTGCCTGGGCTGCCTGAAAGGGGGTAAGATATTTATTAAACAAGGCCGGATCTATATAGCTTTTGCTAACGTCGTCTAAATAATCAGTAAATAAATATCGATGTATAAATTCCAGCCTTAAATTAATAGAAGGCAAAATCTCGTATCTAACACCTACTCCGCCGCACAAATTAGGTTGTGAAAGCTTGTAAGCTTTTCTATCCGGGAACTCCGGAAAGCCTTGTCCTTCAAGATGTAAAGGTTGCAAATCGACCCATTGATTATTTAATTTGCCTTGTGGATTAAATGAAAACCAACCGCCGCCGGCTATAACATAAGGAGAAAAAGAGGGAGTTCCGTCGTCGTAATATTTTAAAATAAGTGGATGAAACTCAAAAAGAAGTGAAATCTCCCGTATGTCGCTTTTGTAACTAAGATTTCTATTGAATCGCGGCGTTCCCTTAACTAAAAAACTGTCGGACCCCGACACACTGCCATATGTCAGTTCCAACCGTACGCCTATTACCTGTTTATAATTTGCTCCCAGGTAAATACCAGCATTTTTGTTAAAAGCCTTCCCATTTATTTCATTAATATATTTTTTTTTGCTTAAAAAACCCTGACCACCAATGTCTGTAATGGCATTCATCGTTCCCACGCTACCCCCTATCTCAAATAACAGGTCGTTGTCGTAATACCGATCGTTATAATAATAATATTGCGCTTTTGAAGAATAAAACGAAATCAATAGAATAACAGACAATAAAAACCTCTTCATTAAAGCTATGTTATACCTGAAAGATAGGTTTGATGAAATAAGTTCAATATTAAAAGTGGATTAATTATAAAAAAATCTTGAAAACGATCTAAAATACAGCGGTATTAATTGGCTGGAGATTGGGTAGGCATTGACAAGACTGAGCTGGATTTCACCATAAATTGTTGAATTTTTCTTGTAGGTTTCATCAATAAAGTATACCATTTAGGAGAAAGTCCATTCAGTTTCCAGGCGTGATAATCTTCCCTGTGGGCAGCAAGCCTGTTAAATACAGAACGGTTGCTTTGGCCACCTGCCCGCATATGAACCAAGATGCCCGGCAAGTATTCAACACTAATTTTATGGACAAATAATAAGCGGAGGAGCAATTCGTAGTCTGCGGAGCTTTTTAGATCGAGGTTGAAGTCGCCAAATTTTTGATAAACTTCCCTTCGCACAAAGAAGGTGGGGTGTGGGGGCATCCATCCCCGCAAAAAATGCCTTCTATGAAATTTTCCTGCAACCCAGGTACGCAATACTTTACTGGTATCTTCTGTATCAACATATAAAAGGTCGCTATAAACACTGTCTTTGTTGTGTTTTTTAAAAGTATGTACCACATGGTCAATGGCATGGGTATGGCTGTAAAAATCGTCGGAATTTAAAATACCTATTATGTCTCCTGTAGCCATCTGAATGCCTTTATTCATGGCATCGTAAATGCCCATATCTTTTTCGCAGATAAAGGGTCCCGTATGTCCAAAAGATTTTGCAAGCTGTAATGTTTGGTCCTGCGAGGCTCCATCTACAATAATATGCTCAATATCAGCATGAGACTGGGCCACCACCGACTTGACAGTATCGCCAATAGTTGCCTGGCTATTATAAGTTGGGGTTATGATGGATACTTTCATAGTTGGCTATTAAAACAATAATGAAGCATGGTAATTTACCTTTTATAATTCAATGTCGTTTATTTAAGATTTTAAATATTTAAAGGTTAAGGATTTGGTAGCAGCAATACCTATTTGCCCACCCACACTTTATGTTACTTAGTGGCTTAAACTTTTGTTTTTCTCTGTGGTTAGTTTTTTTACCACGGAGTGCACGAAGAAAAAGCCATCACAAAGAAAACAGAGAGAAAAGTTTTTTTTTAAACAGCTACTTTAAGATTGCAGATTTTTATGCGGCAATAAGTTTAAGTAAAACAATAATGACTTATAATTGATACTTTGTTGTTTATTCCCTCATTTTCAGGTATAAGGCCTTGTATTGACTGGCAATAAAACCAGGTTCAAAACGGCCTATGTTCTCAAAACCTTTTTGAATTAAAGTGTTTCTGTACCCTGTGTCTTCAATTACTTTTAAGACACCCTCCTTTATTGAAGCAACGCTAAAAGGATCAACCAAACAAGCTGCATCTGCTGCAATTTCGGTCATAGGGGCTATATTGCTGGTAACAACTACCCTTCCTGCTTTGTTGCCCTCTATAATTGGCAATCCAAAACCTTCGTAAGTACTGGGGAAAAGCACTACATCGCATGCGGCATACTTGTCTGCAATTTGTTGCTCGCTAATATTTACAGCCTGGGTATAAGAAATTTTACAATGGTTCAACATAGAACTATCGGCTTCACTTAAGGTTCCGATAATAT
>JAJAYD010000300.1 GCA_026786345.1 Chitinophagaceae bacterium | reverse complement strand
TTTGTTATCTCCGGCAGAATTTTATTGGCCAGTTGCTTGCCCAACTCAACACCCCATTGATCGTACGAAAATATATTCCAGATAATGCCCTGAACAAAAATCTTGTGTTCGTACATGGCTATCAGGCTACCGAGGCTAAAGGGGGTAACCTGTTTTAACAAGAAGGAGTTAGTAGGTTTATTTCCGGCAAAAACTTTAAAGCGTACCAGTTTTTTTATTTCTTCTTTCGTTTTGCCTTCTTTCTCCATTTCGGTCCTTGCTTCATCTTCAGTTTTTCCATTCATCAACGCTTCGGTCTGGGCAAAAAAGTTACTCAGTAATTTTTGGTGATGATCGCCTACGGGATTATGGCTAATGGCAGGAGCAATAAAATCGCTCGGAATAACCAGCGTTCCCTGGTGTAACAATTGATAAAAGGCATGCTGTCCGTTGGTGCCGGGCTCGCCCCAAACTACCGGGCTGGTATCATAGCTTACCTCGTAGCCATTTCGGTCAACGCTCTTACCATTACTTTCCATTACACCTTGTTGAAAATAAGCAGCAAACCGGTGCATGTACTGATCGTAGGGAAGTATGGCTTCGCTTTGAGCGCCAAAAAAGTTGACATACCAAATACCCAGCATACCCATTAAAACAGGTATATTATTTTTAAATTTTTCATTTTTAAAATGAAGATCTGTTTCATGCGCACCCTTCAGCAACAAATTAAAATTGGCGTATCCAACCGTCAATGCAATGGATAAACCAATGGAGCTCCACAGCGAAAATCTTCCGCCAACCCAGTCCCAAAAAACAAACATGTTTTGTGGGTCAATTCCAAAATTTACTACTTCTTTCTCGTTGGTGCTAACGGCTACAAAATGTGCTCCCACGTGTTTGTCATCCTTTGCATGTTCAATAAACCAATCTCTTGCAGTATGTGCATTGGTCATGGTTTCCTGCGTAGTAAAAGTTTTGCTGGCTATTATAAAAATGGTTTCCTCAGCATTTACTTTCTTTAATGTTTCGGTTATGTGTGTGGCATCAACATTACTTACAAAAAAAGTTTGTATGCCATCAACCCAATATGGCTTGAGCGCCTCCGTTACCATAACCGGCCCCAGGTCGCTACCACCAATGCCAATGTTCACTATGTATTTTATGGGCCTGCCCGAAAAACCTTTCCATTGCCCACTATGCACCAGGTTGCAGAAATTTTCTATTTGCGCCTTTACCCGGTTTACTTCAGGCATTACATCCTGCCCGTTAACCAGGTAAGGTGTGTTTGAAAGGTTGCGTAATGCCACATGCAACACCTCCCTGTTCTCCGTCTCATTTATTTTAATGCCATCAAACATGGAAGAAATGGCTTCCTGTAGTTTGCTCTCTTCGGCCAGTTGCAACAGCAATTGCAATGTTTTGTTGTTGATGATATTTTTTGAATAATCAAAAATCAACTCATTAAAGCTGAGGGAAAATTTCTCAAACCTATCAGGGTCTGCGGCAAATAATTTACGAAGGTGAGACCGCTGCATTTCATCGTCGAAATGACGTTTTAATAATAACCAGGCCTGCGTATTTGTAGGGTTTACTCTTGGAAGCATTGGATGTAATTGGTTTTATACGGATAAAATGAGATAATTATAGGTCTTGTATGGTTTCAATGGTTTTTTCTACTTGTTCTGGCAAAATATCAAGATGTAACACCATGCGAACCTGGGTACGGGAGATGGCCATTACACGGATATTGTTTTCTTCCAATTTTTTTGCAAGCGCTACAGGAGTAAATCTTCCTGTAACCTCAAAAATTAAAATATTGGTTTCTACGGGCAAAAATGTACCAACAAAATCTTTTGCCTGCAAGGCTTCGCAAATCATTTTGGCATGTAAATGATCCTTTGCAAGCCTTTCTACATTGTTTTCTAAAGCAAAAATTCCGGCAGCAGCCAGGTAGCCGCCTTGCCTCATTCCTCCACCAAAAACCTTTCTTATTCTCCTTGCTTTTGCTATAAAGTCTTTTTTGCCAATTAACACACTTCCTACCGGCGTTCCCAAGCCTTTGCTTAGGCAAATGGAAATGCTGTCAAATACGTCTCCGTATTGTTTGGGAGTTTGATTTTTGGCAACAAGTGCATTGTATAATCTCGCTCCATCCAGGTGCAGTAATAGGTTGTTTTTTTTACAAACCTTTTTTATGTTAACAAGGTCATTATAATTATAGCAACTACCTCCACCGCGGTTGGCAGTATTTTCAAGGCTCACGAGGCTGCTATTTGGTTTGTGAATGTCGTTTGGGTTGATGGCTTCCAGCACCTGGTCTGCGGTTATTCTCCCCAGGTTTCCTTCAACTAACTTAACCGAACATAAAGAGTTGAAAGCGATACCACCACCTTCGTAAATATACACATGCGACATTTTTTCACAAATCACTTCGTCACCGGGCTGTGTGTGGCATTTAATGGCAATCTGGTTGGTCATGGTTCCACTTGGGCAAAACAATCCTGCATCCATTCCAAAACTATCAGCCATCATAATTTCCAGCTTATTTATAGTTGGGTCTTCACCAAAAACATCGTCACCCACTTCGGCCGTAAACATTGCATCAAGCATTTGTGGAGATGGTTTGGTAAAAGTGTCTGAACGAAAATCAATCATACGGCCACGAATTTACATTAATAGGCTATAAAATGGTTTGTAAAGGGTATGCTTTTTGTACTTAATGTTATATCATTACTTTATGGTTGTATGTGTAAGGCAACGGCAGCAAATCGTAAAATGCTTGACAGGTGGGAATATTATAATACGATTTAAAACAGATTATGAATTAAAAAGATGTATCAGAAAAAGTCTAAAACTTTTTTATACAACCAGCAAAAATATAAATCTAAAGGGTTAATTTAATTGCAAAAGAATTAATCGACTTGATTTTTACAAGCAAAAACAGACGTTTAAATGTACATTTGCACGCATTTTAATAGAATAATCTGATTTGGGCAATGTTATAGTGCAACTTAGATTAAACAATAGATGTCAATTAAGTGTTTTTCATTCATTATAACCCCTTTACATTATGAGGCAGCTTAAAATTGCCACGCAAATTACTAACCGGGACTCTCAAGCGGTCGAAAAGTACCTTCAGGAAATCTCTAAAATACCGATGATCACTCCCGAAGAGGAGACCATCTTAGCCCAAAAAATCAAGATGGGCGACCAGAGAGCTTTGGAAAGGTTGACTACCGCTAATTTACGTTTCGTGGTATCAGTTGCTAAGCAGTATCAACACCAGGGTCTTTCCCTGAGTGATCTTATTAACGAAGGAAACCTGGGTTTAATCAAAGCAGCACAGCGTTTTGATGAAACAAAAGGTTTTAAATTTATCTCTTACGCTGTATGGTGGATACGCCAATCAATTTTACAGGCTTTGGCTGAACAAGGCAGGTTGGTTCGTCTTCCTCAAAACAAAATAGGCACGTACAACAAGGCCAATAAGGCCTATATGGCATTTGAACAAGAGCACGAAAGAGAGCCAAGTACAGAAGAACTGGCTGAGATTTTAGAGATGAGTGAAACAGAGATCAACAATATTTTTCAAAGCAATACACGCCACACTTCTTTAGATGCCCCGGTACACGAAGCGGAAGATGTTGCCATGGGAGATTTGCTGGAAGGTGGTGATGATACAGATGACGATGTAATGAAGGATAGTTTGAGAGAAGAGATTCGCAGGGTGTTAAAATCCTTATCGCCAAGAGAAGCTGAGATTGTGAATGCCTATTTTGGCCTTGATGGCGAGAATGGAGTTACGATTGAGCAAATTGGTCAGAAGTACGATCTTACAAAAGAGCGCATTCGCCAGATAAAAGAAAGAGCGATTAAGCGTTTGCAAAAAGCACGTTACAGCAATGCACTGAAAGCATATTTAGGATAATTTTTATTCTATATTGAAAAAGGCCACTTAGCAATAAGTGGCCTTTTTTTTGTTTGACCCCATTGCCTTTGTTTTATATTATCCGGAATTCAAATCAAGGGCAAAAACTCATACCTGCATACCTGCTAATAACGCAATCATTAACTTTTACCTGATTACAGGAAAGTAAATTTCGGTTTTCCATTGGCTGGTGTCGGGTTGGCTTAACCTGTCTGTTATTAATCTTCTAAAAGGGATGGCCATGGATGTTTTGCCATAATCATTAATATATAATTGCATCATCGACAACGCATCGTTAACGGTATATTCTCCCCCCTTAACGGCGGTAATTAAAAAGTTTCCTGCTACCAGTCTACGGTATAAAAAAGGAGGTGCTGCATTTATCTTTTTATCAACCGGCAATGCAAGCATATAATCATACGTGTTGTCATCTTGTTTTGTAATGTTTAACATGGGCGGTCCAATTTGCTTACCGCCTTTATTATTTACATACTGCTGCAATTTAAAAATATCGTTGTACAGAGTTTTCGTGTCAGGATAAGTAGGACTACCTGACCGGTAAGCCACCAATAAAGTATCTGTGGTAGAGGCTACATGAAAATTGTAGCCATAGAGGTTTTCCTTTTTTTCAAGGAATTGTTTCAATTTATCAAGTATGCCGCTAATACTTTTTTTGAAAGCAAGTGCCTGCCTGTACCGTTGAATTTTTAGAATTGGGTTTAATCCCGTACTTATTTCACTTTCCCACATCATAACAGAAGAGTCCTTTGTAATGGGTAAGATGGTAAATAAACTGTTGGTCTTTAAGCTGCCTTGGGTAACTTTTATTCTGGCAGCATTATGCAAAACCTCTTTTATATAAAATGTATAAGTATCGTTTGTAAAAGCACCTATATTGTTACTATCAGTTTTCACTGGTGGCTGGCCATTAGTCCACTTTAACCAGTTGGCAGAATTTGAAATGACTCTGAAGGTAGCTTCTGAATTTGTTGGAACAATAGTTAGTGCTGCTATTTTTAAAGTTGCAGGAATAAGAACGTAGATGGCAATGGTAGACAGAACTAATAAAACAATCAAGAGGGCAAAAAAACGCTTCATGCGTGCAAATTATGGGATTTTTGAAGTAAACAATCTTACATCAGCTAAGGTTAACACTTAGCAATCAATTTAATAAACCTCCATCGCATTAGATGGCTTCTTATGTAGATTTTAACGTTCTCTAAATTGTTGAAAAATACTTTATCCTGCATACATCAAATTATCTTTGGCTCATGTTCGACCGAATGCGCACTGTTGCTTGTTTCAATTTTTGAATGTTCCTCAATGCCCTCGCTTTCATTTTGTTTTTGGTTTGCCAGAAAACAACAGCAGGGCCGCGTAAATAACTGCGATTAATAGGCCTAATACCACAACCTGGCTTCAACTTTTTCAAGGTAATCCAAAGTGCTTTTTCGCAATGCCTGCCTGTTTGTTTGCGAGGGGATCCTGCTAACAAGGTTCCATCCCTGTAACCAACCCTTTACATCAAAGCCGGTTTTTCTTAAATATTCAATGGACCACATGATGGCCGTTGTAAGAAAGTATTGAAAGGGTAGATATGTGTATGCAACGGTGCTTTTATTCACCCACATCATCCGTTGTTTTTCGCTGCGTGTCTTACGTCCCAGCGGACTTTCTTTATGCAGCATAACGATGGTGCTGTCGTATTTAATGCAATAGCCTTTATCGAGTATTCTATAGCTCAGGTCATATTCTTCCATGCCATAAAAAAATGCATCTGGCAGATTACCCACTTCGTCCAACACCTTTTTTTTAATGGCATGAGCGCCACCGGCAAAGTAATAAGTAAAGAAATGTTTCTTGTCCTTGTACTTTGCAAACTGCTTATGAGGTAAAGCATTTTCCTGCATGTCAAGCGTATCGTAATACAATACTTTAAACGATACAATGGCCGTTTCTTTTCCATCAATTCCCGCCTGGTTAAATGACCTGATTACTTGCCGGAGCGCATCTTTATTTTGCAACACCGCATCATCATCTAAAAAAATAATGAACTCACCTGTAGCAAATTGCAAGGCAAAATTGCGGCCCCTGGTAACGCCTAAATTCTCCGGTGCATCCTTATAAATAAACGGAATGGTGGGTGTTTGTGCAATGTAATTTTTGACGGTGGTATAGTCATCTGCTGATGCATTGTTAACTACAATCACCTCCTGCAATAAGGTTTCGGCATCATCTAAACTGCTGATGTTTTGTAACAACTGCGTTGTATCGGCTACACGATTGTATGTGATGATGACAAAACTGATTGGTTTCAAACTATTGGTTTCTTAACTGGTTAAATAATTGACGGTATTTGTTATTGAATGCTGCAATACCAAAATTTTCAATCGCATATTTTCTGTTTGTTTCGCCCATTTCTGCAAGCAGGTTTTTGTGTTCGCACAAACGGGTGAGGTACTCAACTCCTTCGCTTATGATCAATTCTTCATTGTTTGTCAACGAAAATAGAAAGCCATTTGTGCCATGCTTTACATGATAAGGAATATCTCCCACAGGTGTTGACATGATGGTACAACCGTTGGCCATACCTTCTTCAATCACCATAGGGAATCCTTCAGTTGAAGAAGTAATGATGACGACATGCGCTTGTTGATAAATGCTTTCGATCTCTGCGGGATCTTTTTTCGGCCCTAATAATTTGCACCAGGGTAAAAGCTCAGCAGGAATGGCATTGGCAACATCCCCCATAAATATAAACTCCACTGGCAAGTTTTGACGTGCGGCTACTGCAGCCATTTTTGCAATAAGGTATACTCTTTTTTCTTCTGTTCCCCTGCCCACATACAACACCTGTAAAGGTCCATCAATAGACTTGCGATGGTACTGTTGGGGTAGCTGAATACCATTAGCTATGTATTCAATTTTATTATTGAATTGACGGGGAACATCCAACCTTTTATATTGTTGCAAATGATCCTCAATTCTCAGCTTGCTGATCATAACTGTTTTGCTTATGAACGATAGAAAGGGCAGCCGTATCCACGAGAAGGTATTGAACGAATGTATAAGTTCAATTTGAGGTACATCGTTTTTAATCCAGGGTGATATTTTGTACCCGAAATTACACTGACCGTTGAATAGTACCGGCTTCAAAGTCTGCCGGTTGATATATCCACTGATCATGCCGCGATACATGAAGTTTACAAAATACAACCACTTGTTATCGGTGTAAGCAGCTATGTTTTTTATGGTACAACCCGACTGTTCAAAATCAGTATAAAAGTTTTCGTCAGCGGATTTGCGGGTAAAGAAAATAATGCAACGATCGTTGCCCATAGCCTGGGTAACCAGTGCATGCACTTTCTCTGCACCGCCTGTATGATAAAACGGGAAAAAGAAAAATGTTTCGTACTCCTTTGGCAATGGATTTAAATAAGCCAGCACCCTTCCCAGAGCTATAAACGGAAGCAGCAATACATCTTCTACCTTTCGTTTAAAAATGTAAAGTGGATATTTCAAGAACGGCTTTTGTTTTTTAGTTGTTTGCCCAATCCCATTATACCATCGTACAAGGTGCCTTGTAAAACCCGGCTTTCAAAAATACCCCATTTGCCTTGTTGTATTCGCTTGACAAGAAACCTTCTTTTACACTGAAACTGTTTAAAGAACGGGTTCATCTTTTTTAAGTGGACACCGGTTATAGATGCTTCGTGATTTCTATACAGCAATAATGGCTGCGGAAGTTTTTCAATAACGAGGCCATCAGCCAATATTCGTAACCACAGATCGTAATCTTCGCAATGCAATTGCATGCGATCGTAGGGATAAGCCAGCGCAATTTCCTTTCTTATCATAATGGTGGGGTGTGCAATGCAATTCTCCCAGGGCAGCATCTTTTTTATAGCTTGGTATGAACAAGTAGCCTTGTCTTCCTTCCATATACCTTGCTCTTTTCCCCTTCCATCAATAAACTGTATGGTGCAGGCAATAACTGCAGTATTGGGATGTTCATCGAGCCATTGTTTTTGCAATTGTAACCTGTCGGGCATGGCAATATCATCTGCATCCATTCGGGCAATATATTTTCCTGTAGCCTCTTGAATCCCCCTGTTTAAAGTAAACACCAGACCTTTGTTTCCCTCATTTTTTAAATACCTGATCCGTGTGTCTTTATAGGATAAGATGACCTGTTCCGTATCATCTGTTGACCCATCGTTTATAATGAGCAACTCAAAGTCGGTTAGTGTCTGGCTGAGTAAACTGTCGATGGTTTGAGCAATGTACGGACTGCAATTATAGGCGGGTAATAAAATACTGATGGC
>JAJAYD010000299.1 GCA_026786345.1 Chitinophagaceae bacterium | reverse complement strand
TTGTTTCAAAATGGGTTGCTCCTAAGGCAAGGGTAGCTTCCCGCATTGAATTGGGCACCCGCTTTAACGCCTCTTCTGAGGTTGTAATAATATAGGGCAAAGACAGTAGTCCCAATGTTAATCCTGCTGCTAAAATGGACGTACCCAAATTAAGTGATTGTACAAAAAGCGCCAGCCCAAACAATCCATATATGATAGAAGGTATGCCTGCAAGATTACGAATGCAGGCCCTGATTATATTGGTAAGTGTTGAAGGCCGGGCATACTCATTAAGATAGATGGCACACGAAATACCAAACGGCACAGCAAACAAAGTTGTAATAATTGTTACTACAACCGTTCCGATAATGGCGGGTAATATGCCTCCTTTTGTCATTCCGTTCGTTGGAAAACTTAACACAAAATGCCACGATAAACTGGGTAATCCTTTTGAGAATATGTCGTACAAAATAACACCAAGCACCAGGCATACTATTATGGTTGCGCCCACACATGCAAACCAATTGAGAAGGTTAAATACTTTGTTCTTCATTCCTGAAATTTTCTTCTTTGGTTGGCATACCGTTCGCCCACCAGGTTTATAAAAAGCGTAAATAAGAACAACACAGCCGCAATAGCAAATAAAGCAAAGTAGTGCGTTGTTTGGTACGGCACCTCTCCCATTTCAATTGCAATAGTTGCGGTTATAGTACGGATAGAGTCTAAAAATCCGCGTGGAATTACCGAGGCATTTCCGGTTGCCATTAACACAGTCATTGTTTCTCCTAAAGCTCTTCCCAATCCTAGCATAACCGCAGCAATCAATCCTGGCATGGCGGCGGGCAAGGTTACTCTAAAAATAGTTTGCCACCTGTTGGCACCTAAGGCAAGCGATGCTTCGCGATAGGTATTCGGTACAGCTTTAATGGCATCTTCGCTAATAGTTATTATGGTTGGCAAAGACATGACTGCTAAAAGAATGGAACCGTTGCGTGCGTTTAGACCACTTTGGATTCCGAACAATTTGGCTATGCCCGGACCTACCAACACTATACCCAAAAATCCGATAGCAACAGAGGGAATGGCCGCCAGCATTTCGATTGCCGGCTTTAGAAATTGTGTCAATCGCCCAGGCGCAAGTTCACTTAAATAAGTGGCGGTAAGTATACCCAGCGGAATTGCAATAGCCATAGAGCCAATCGCCACTAAAAATGTACTTACCAGCAAAGGTGCAATACCGTATTTCTGGTTCAGGCTTTCAGGATTCCATTGCGAGCCGGTAAAAAAATCCAGTGGTTTTATATTGGCAAATAAAGCAATGCTGTTATAAAGAAGCATAAAAAAAATGCCGCCAAGCAAAGCAATGGTAAGTAAACCAGCTGCTTTAAATATGTACTTAAACAACCTGTCCGTATCTTCCCGCCTGTAATGCATCATAAATATTATTTAAAGGGATAATAGCCTGCTGTACGGATGATCTGTTGCCCCTGGTCGCTATTTTCGAATTGTAGAAATGCCTTTATTTTAGATATAGAGGATCGTCGGTAGTATTGGAAGAGAGGGCGTTGAAAAAAGTATAAACCTGCAACAATGCTTGTCGCATCAAGTGGAGATACCGGCCGTTTTACCACACCATCTTTTATATAAAGCACTTTAATTTCGGTATTAGCCCCGTGGCCTACATACCCTGCACCAACATAGCCAATACCGGAATGGTCTGTCTTAATCGCCTCGATAATTTGAGCATTGCCATTCATTTGTTTGGCGTAAGGCGTAAAGTCAATCGACAGTCTTTGTTTAACAAAATCGTGGGTACCTGAATTGTTTTGACGGCCATAAATATTGATTTGAACTTTTTTGTCGGTGAGTGCCTCCCAGTTTTTATAAACCCCACTTAGAACCTTTGCCAAATCAATAGTAGAAATGGTATCTAACTTAAGGTCTTTAGCAACAACAAATGCAATAGCATCCTGTGCAAATACAAATGAATCAAGAACAATTTTTTTCTTTTTAAAAAGTTCCAGTTCTTCATCGTTGATTCTCCTGGACGAATTGGCAATATCTGCATTGCCGTTTATAAGAGATGCTATGCCTAAGCCTGAACCACCCCCCGATATGGAAACAATGGACGTCTCATTTACTTCATGAAAACTTTCAGCAAACTGAACCGCAAGATTTACTTCTGTATCCGACCCTTTAACTTTAATTATGGCGTCGCCCGAAGCACACGAACCAACTGCAAACAGGAAACATGCAAAAAGACTTTTCACGTGGGTAAGTTTGCTTGGTAAGAAACTAAATTAATTTGAATACTCATAGAATTAAACAGGTTATGTTGGATGTTACCTATCCGGTATGTTTGATATTAGATGGGCAGAACCATTTATGAATTAAACAATTTTTCCCTCCCATTTAATTTTTTTTGCAATCTTTAATAACCTAATCAGTCGCACAAAATTTTACATTGAAAATTGGTTCTCAATATTAAATTTGTGTTACCAAAACATTAACAAAATGGAGAACTAAGTACCTCAAAAACTAACAAAGAAAGAGGCTCGCCTAAAAATTGGTGAAGCCTTGTTTTCATTAACCGACCTACAACAAACACTTGGTAAAAAAAAATTTAAACGACGCCTTGCCAAGGCAGAACGTATTTTAGTGGAAGGATTACCAAAGGGAAAAGAAAAGGCGAAAGAAATGGAGAAGGATGTAGAATAGACCTGCCGAATGTAAACTACTTCCATTTATCGCAACCCAAAAGTAAGCTGGTACCGGGTGGGTAGAATACGAAAGTCGCTAATTACACCTGCTAATGAATTTTTCGACAATGCAGTCATCATGCAAATTATGTACTTATAACTTTATTGCTTATAAATAATAAGTGCGCTATTCCAGTAAATTTTCAAAATGGTTTTGTCTAAGACAAAACCATTTTTGCATTAAAACCTATGGTTTAATAACCCGACGACCTACTTGCGACCTTATTTTAATTTTTTACGTTGAAATTTTTTATCTCCGCTGCTCTCCTCCTGATGCTAATTATCCAGTAAAAATTACCAAGCTTAAAAATAAAACCTGGCAAAAGGAAATAGTTGAAACTTTAAGAAGAAGTTTTGACGATGTACATAAGAATGAAATTGAATTAATACAGCAGTTACAAAAGGCAGAACTAAGTATTAACAGGCTATTTCTGCATGCTTTTGCCTAACCATACCTTGAGCAATAGGAGAACAATGCGCTGCCAGGTCATTGTAGGTTTGCGATACCTGCCACCGTCGGGCATGATTATAATAACATAGCTTAAAAAATACAACCTGCTGCGTAAAAGAGACTGGTAAAAAAAGGCCAATACTTATTTTGAATGTTGCTTAAAATAAGTGCAGCCTGCATTCGGCGGTTAAAAGTACTCCCCCTAAAATCTTATTATTTAAGCACCTCAATAATTTCAACGATGCTTTTGGTTCCAAAAACGTAATCGATTGCTGAAAGTACCATTGCCTGCTGTGGCATGTACTACATAGAAGTTTGATCCCGGAGGCTGTTCACCAATTAGTCTGCATGCTTCCTAACATTTTGCAAAAACCAGCAATGCCATCTGCCGGGCTCCTTTTTATATAGTTTTTACTAATGAGCCACAGCCGTCCTTCCTGTCAAACACCCGTTTGCCCGTTTCCAGTATTACTTCAGTCAACTTTCAAAATGATAATCGAAAAGCATTTACTTTACAAGTAATAAAATATAGCGTATGTAATATCAGGTTTCAATAACACCACTATAGGATCTTTTGTCAGCCAGGACGAAAAAATTTCTTTCTGATTAGATGGTATATCAATACAAGACCTTATTGAGCTACACTAGAACCTACCGTTTTGATGGATGCTCATAGTCTTACTATCATAAAATATTGTTTGCAGGTAACAACTCATCGGTATCCCTCGTAAAATTTTGATTGTATCAGAACATTAAGATAATTGCACTATGTTTTGCAAAACTATGTTTGTAACAAGTGCATTTACATTTAAGGTAATTAAAAAAAGTATCCCGTAAAATACCAGGATAAATTATGGACTCTACAAAAATTAAACTTCCTGGATTTTTAGCCGGTGGTGGCAAAATGGCTGAGCTTATTTATAGTATGGATTGGTCAACGCACACGCTCGGCGATACCGGGCAATGGTCACCAACTTTACGTTCAGCCGTTAGCTTTTGCCTCAATTCCCGTTTTCCAATGTCGGTCATGTGGGGCGATGAACTACTAATGATATACAACGATACTTATTGTGAACTGTTAGGCGAAAAGCATCCTTTTGCTATGGGTGCAAAAGCCTCGGATGTGTGGAGCGAAACCTGGTCGCAAATGGGTGTGACGATACAGGACGTTTTACAAAATGGAACAGCCACCTGGTCCGAAGACCAGTTGTTGGTTATGGAGGGAAATGGTTTTTCAGAAACCTGTTATTTCTCTTCGTCTTACTGTGCTATCCGTAATGAAGATGGCGTAAAAGCAGGTGTGTATTGCACAATCAATGAAACTTCCAAAAGGGTTAGGGCAATGGCACATGAACTTACGGAGCAAGTGATGGCATCCATAAAAATTGAAGAAAATAATGAAACTCCACAGCCTGCATTCAATATAAATTTAAAAGAAAGCGAAGAGCGTTTCCGTTTGCTGGCAGACCAGATGCCTTTGTTTGCTTTTATAATTGAACCCAATGAAGAAGCCACCATAAGTTACTGGAACAAGACCTGGCTCGATTATACCGGGCAAACATTTAATGAAGCATTGGGCAGAACCTGGGATGGAATAATTCACGCCGATGATATAGACGGGATAATGGCAGTGTATGTGCCTGCGTTTGAAAAGCGGGAACCTTACTACTTACCAGCAATTCGGGTTAAGCGATACGATGGGGTGTACAGGTGGCACATGGCAAAAGGTAATCCGCGTTACCTGCCCGATGGAACCTTCATGGGATATATAGGCGTTGGCTTTGATATTCATGAAAGCAAACTGGCAGTGGATGCTTTGAAAGAAAGTGAAGAACGGCTTCGCAAACTGATAGATAAAGCGCCTTCACCCATCTGTATTTTAAAAGGTGAGGACATGGTGCTGGAAGTTGCCAACGAGCCTGTGTTTAAAGTTTGGGGCGTTGATAAAAGCGCATTAGGTAAACCATTCCTGGAGATCATTCCTGAAATGAAGGACCAACCTTTTATAGGTTATTTACTGGATGTTTATAACAATGGCGTTACGCATTATGGTAGCGAACAGGCGGCGTATTTTAAAAGAAGTAATGGCGAAACAGAAACCATTTATTTCAATTTCGTTTATCAGCCGTACCGCGAAAATAACGGAACCATTACGGGTGTGATGGTGTTAGCAAGCGATGTAACAGAACAGGTAGTAAGCCGCAAAAAAATGGAACAACAGGCAAGTATGGTTAACAACCTGCTGATGACTGCTCCCGCTTTCATCTGCACGCTTCTTGGTAAGGAACATGTGTACGATATGATTAATGAACGTTATCAAAAAATGTTCGGTAAACGCATCTTAAAAAATAAACCTATTCTGGAAGCATTGCCCGAACTGGTTGGGCAGGGGTTTGATACCCTACTTGATAACGTGTATAAGACAGGTGAGACCTATGTAGGCATTGATATTCCCGCCAGGTTAGCACTGGATGAAAATTTAGCACCAGAATTATGTTATTTCAATTTTAGCTATCAACCCATGTATAATGAACACGGGGAAATTTACTCCATTCTTGTTTTTGGTTACGAGGTTACCGAGAAGGCGTTGTTCAACCAGGAGATTAAAGAAAGCGAAAGCCACTTTCGGCAAATGGCTGATTTAATGCCCGCTAAAATAACCAGTAAAACCCCGGACGGAGGTGTAACTTATTATAATAAGGAATGGCTGGATTATACCGAAATGACCTTTGAAGAATTAATAGATTTTGGATACCATACTATTATGCATCCCGATGAGGTACCGGTATTTCAAAAACTTTTTACGGAGGCTGCAAATGAAGGAAAGGCTTTGGAAATGGAAATGCGCTTTATGAATAAGCAGGGAGAATATATATGGCATCTCAACAGGGCTTCACCGGTAAAAGACGAAAATGGAAACATTAAAATGTGGCTGGGTGTTACCAGCGACATCCATAACCATAAAATCCAGGAAGAAGAACTGGAAAAAGCTGTTCTAAACAGAACAATTGAATTAAAAGAAGCAAACGAAAAGCTTCATTTTGAAAGTGAAGAACGAGAAAAACGCGCTGTAGAATTACGCATTGCCGATAGCAAACTTTTATTTCAAAATGAAGAGAAAGAAAAAAGAGCTGAAGAGTTAGTTATTGCTAACAAGGAACTTGTATTTCAAAACGAAGAGAAAGAAAACCGGGCAGCAGAGTTAGTTATTGCTAACAAAGAGCTGGCTTTTCAAAATGAAGAAAAAGAAAACCGGGCAGCCGAATTGAGTATTGCCAACACAGAGCTTGTTTTTCAAAATATAGAAAAGAAAAAAAGGGTAATAGAAAATAAAGAACTTGAAGCAATCAGCAATTCTGTAAAACAGGCTTCACAATATGCAAGAAGCTTGATAGAAGCATCGCTGGATCCACTTGTTACTATTTCTCCCGAAGGAAAAATTACAGATGTAAATGAAGCATCCGTAACGGTAACTGGTGTACCAAGGTTAGAACTAATAGGAACTGATTTTTCTGATTATTTTACCAAACCACAAAAAGCCCGTGAAGGATATAAACAGGTTTTTGAAAAAGAATTTGTTTCAGATTATCCGCTGACCATTCACCATAAAAATGGCACATTAACAGATGTATTATACAATGCATCTGTATATAAGGATGAAAAGGGAAATGTATTGGGAGTTTTTGCAGCAGCCAGAGATGTTACTGCACAAAAACAGGCTTCACAATATGCAAGAAGTTTGATAGAAGCATCGCTTGATCCACTTGTTACTATTTCTCCCGAAGGGAAAATTACAGATGTAAATGAAGCCTCCGTAACGGTAACTGGTGTACCAAGGTTAGAACTAATAGGAACTGATTTTTCTGATTATTTTACTGAGCCACAAAAAGCCCGTGAAGGATATAAGCAGGTTTTTGAAAAAGAATTTGTTTCAGATTACCCGCTGACTATTCACCACAAAAACGGCACATTAACAGATGTACTATACAATGCATCTGTATATAAGGATGAAAAGGGAAATGTATTGGGGGTTTTTGCAGCAGCGAGGGATGTTACTGCGCAAAAAGCGGAAGAGCTAAGTTTAGCAAACAAAGAACTTGTTTTACAAAATAAAGAGAAAGAAAAACAGGCAGCTGTTTTGGAGATTGCCAATACCGAATTAAAATTTCAAAATCAAGAAAAAGAAAACCGTGCAGCAGAATTAGTTATTGCTAATAAGGAGCTGCTCTTTCAAAATGACGAAAAAGAAAACCGTGCAGCAGAATTAGTTATTGCTAATAAAGAACTGGCATTTCAAAATGAAGAAAAAGAAAACAGGGCAGC
>JAJAYD010000298.1 GCA_026786345.1 Chitinophagaceae bacterium | reverse complement strand
TTTTCTGGTAATTCCTTTATTCCGCATGGAAGGTTTGGTGGCAAAACCTACCCAACAACGCCTGTTGTTTTCTGCAAATGTTTCAAGGCTTAAGTCGTATAAATGGAGAACACCTGCATATTCATTTTTCCATAAAAATAGCCAGTCCTGCCCACTGTGTTTTGCAGAGTATGCGCCATGGTGTTCAAGATATTCGGCGTATTCTTTTGCTTGCTCGTAATGCTTAAACCTTTCATCTGTAAATGGATTCTCATCGGCTTCAAACATCAGGTATAGCTGCTGAAAATTTTCTGATGTAAGCTTTTCAAATGATAGTTCTTCACAAGCAGGTATAGCAGGGAAAATGAAATAAGGTTGTTTTGCAGGCATATATTATAAATGCAGATAGATCAATCATTAATTTTTCACGCAAAGAACGCAACGAGTTTCACGCAAAGACATCCAAAGTGCTTTATGTTTTATTTTGCTTTAACGTCTTCTTTCTCTTTGCTTCTTTGCGTGCCTTTCTTTAGCGTTCTTTGCGTGAAAATCTACTATACGAAAGTTCTCTAAAGAATTCTATGCATTCTTATGTTCACTGATAGTGGCGGCAATCAGCAACACCTATCCCGGATCCGCGGTACATTCCTGGTCTCCCTCATCCCACCCAATCCCATACGGCAATCCGCTGGATGTATATCCTGCAATCAACGAAAAATTTTCGTCCGATCCGAATAACATGCCGTTAGTATCTTCGTTATCCTCCTTCTTTTTCTTGCTTAGTGCTGCCCTATGGTTTTGAGCATCCGTTATTTGTTTTTTGCGTTCGTCAGAAATTTTTACGCCAAGCATTTCAAGCTCTTTAACGGCACAAAGCTTATCAACGCCAAAATTATTAGAATACCCTTTTATAATATTGCTGCCCTGGTAATTGCTGAGCCATTGCAATGCCATTGCAAGCCGCGACTGTCGATTGCTTCGCTTTCTTCTTGGCGTTTGATTATTGGCGTTCATGCTTCGTTACGCTTTAGTGTCAATGTGTTTTTCTATAGCTTGTTGTTTTACCACGGGGTTCCACCACTTATCAACGAGGTAGATGTAATCGGTGGCGGTTAGGTTAAGGCCAACGCCACCTGCCTTTAGCGAGATAAGAAAAACTTCGATCGTCGCATCGTTTTGAAAAGTATCTTCCGCGTCCATTTCTAAGAGAAAGCCTTATTGAAGTGTATATTCCTTAATAAGCATATCGGAAGGAATGCGAAGAATTTTACTGAATTTTCTTACCATTGTAAGTGATAACGTTTGTTTATAATTCAATACTTTACTTACCGTTCCTTTATCACCATATTCACGGGCAAGGTCATTAGCCTTATAGCCGAAATCTTCCATTCTTATTTTAATCAATTCTATTGGGTCTACCTCGGGTAACTTGCTATTTTTTTCCTCGTATTGGTTAATGAGTAAAGCAAGCAGCATTTTTTCCTTATGCTGATCTGATCCCTTTGCTGACAATTTTACTTCTTCATACCTTTTACATGCAAGTGCATAAGTTTTATTATCTTCTATGATGTACCAGTTATTTATCATTATTAAATAGTTGAAGCGTCAATTCTATCATATTGAGTATGTGTTCCTATAAATCTTATTTCCAAAATTTCATCCTCATAGTCAATCTCTGCAATAAGCCTGTATGTATTATGAACTATTTCAAATCTTGCCCTGTTGTTTTTGATCATTTTAGCATTCGGAAAGTCATTCAGTACGTCCTGCTTTTTTCTCCACTTTGAATTTACAACTACCGTTTTCCAAACACTGAGGCTCTTTCCTGCGTCAGCGTGTTTTTTTTGAAAAGTCATTAAGTTTGTTCAGGTAAACTATCAGCATACTGTTTTGCTGCTAAAATGAAATTTAAAAATAGTAACTAGTTGGCTATTTGCCAACTTAACTTTATTTGCATTACTGCGTATTGAACAAACCATACAAGAGTGCCATTCGACAGGCTCAGGGTAAACACCTTCGATAAACTCAGGGGCCCTTCGACAGGCTCAGGGTCCTTTTGCAACGATGCTATGAAAGACTGCATTTGAACCGAGCCCCGCAAAAGGACGGGGTAGACTGTGGCAACGGCCGCTATATAGCATTCCAATTGCCGGCTACCAAAAACCCTACCCAAACAAAAACTCCACATCGTCCTTACTCAACTTCTTAATAAACCCCACATCCTCCGTAACCAGTTCATTTGCTATTTGCTTTTTCCGTTGTTGCAGTTGGAGGATCTTTTCTTCAATGGGGTAGTTGCAGGTCATTTTGTAGGCGAATATTTTATTCTTCTGGCCAATACGTTGGGTGCGATCTGTAGCCTGTTGCTCTACCGCGGGGTTCAACCAGGGACCAATAAGGTAAATGTAATCGGCAGCGGTTAGGTTCAGTCCAACTCCGCCTGCCTTCAGCGAGATAAGAAAAACTTTGATAGATGTATCGTTTTGAAAATCATCTATGGCTTCTCACGTTTGTTTTCCGGCGTGCTGCCATCAAGATAGGAAAAGCTGATGCTGTTTTTTCAATCTTCCTCTGCCAACTTTTTCCACCCAACCATTAACCCCCAACGATCAAACTTCCTTCATCTGTCAACTACTTTGTCATCTGTCAACCCCCAACCATCAACCCTTCTCTCCTCCCTCCTCAACACCTCCAAATCCCCTTCCCCAACACCCCTCTTATATCCATCAGTCCAATCACTACCGTCAACAAACGAATAACAACAAACATCAACAACAGCAATGGCTCAACCACAAACAAAGTTTTAAAAACTATACTTTGCCAAAGCCCAACTTCGGCTAACGACAAAATAATGAGTGAAGATGTCCACATAACTTCCTTTTTCTTCATGATTTATCTTACAAATCAACTACACGTAACCCTATTTTAACGCCCCTATTACGAGGTACGTTCAATGCTTGCTTTTGTAGCCATTAGCTTTCGACAGCCTACAATAAAACATAAAACACATCAAAAGGATATGACATTCTTCCATACTCCTGCAACAAAAAAACAGTCTTTTTCGTCAATCATTATCTTATTCCTTGAAAAGCCGTCTGGCATAATTATTTAATAAGTGTCTCAAGGCTACAGCCCTTTTGCTCCTTTATTTTTAAGCTTAGTATTATGGAAAAACTATACTCTTTAGCTTTTTTATTTTTACCACTTTTTACCCAATCACAACAAGTTGCTTATTACAGTAAGCCGGTTCCATCTGGCTTTGCTGTCAGGGCCACACGCTCTGCACCTAACGACGACAGCCGCATCTCGGCTGATGAAGTAGCTAAGAATATAGGCAGGTACATTACAGTGTGTGGGAAAGTGTATTCGGCAAAACAACAAAAAGATGAGTTGGGTGAACTATCGGTTTTTAATGTCGGTGGCAAATATGTAAATGAATTTGTAGACATAAGGATCAGGCTGGACGAAGGGTATAATTTTCCTGGGGATATGTACAAGACCTTAATCTCAAAAAATCTTTGTATAACGGGTACGGTGTTGGACGAAACTGGCGCCGCGGCAATTTATTTGGACTCAGTTAACATGCGTAACCTGGTGACTGAAGCGGAACACGCACAAACGGCGATAGATGCAGAAAGCCTGCACGACCAACAGCTTAAAGTAATATCAAATGCCTATCTGCTTACTGGTCCGCGTTGGAAAGATCCGGTTATTACATTTTTGAAAGCAGGAAGTGTTATTATAGCAGAACAGGTACATGGAAACTGGGCATTTGTAAGAGTGATAGAAAGAAACGGGGAGAATGTGGAAGTAGAGGATATAGCAGGGTACATACATACGAAACCTCTTGGCCTTGGACCAGGTGGAACGATCAACATACCACGTTAACACAAAATATTGCTAAAAAAGGGTTTGCCTTTAAACCGAGCCCCGCAAAGGGGCGCATAGGCGTCAACCTTAAAATTTTTTATTTTGGACCCAACAGTCTACTGCTATTAGGCTTTGTTTGCGTCGCACTCTTATACTTTCTGTTCTCTATGCAGCTTTCAAGACCTCATCCTCCCCGAAAAATAATCGGGGCAGGCTGGTTTCTCTCCCTGAAATAATCGGGGTCTTCGACAAAGGACAAGTGGGGCAGGTATACTCTCTTTATAAGTTTTTGAACTTACATTTGATCGTTTATTTTTTAAT
>JAJAYD010000297.1 GCA_026786345.1 Chitinophagaceae bacterium | reverse complement strand
TACAGGGTACAGCATCAAAATTTAGATCCACCGTGGGATGTGCTGCTGAAAATATTTGAACCACTTATTGCAGCTTTTTACTTTTTCATTTTTACTTTTTCCTTTTGGGATGTACCAATGAAAATAAAGAACCGCTTATTCCTGTTTTTACTTTTTACTTTTTCATTTTTACTTTTTCCTCTATCTCTTTTTCCACTTTTGTTTACAAAATTTTAATGTCAATTTAAAATTGCCAATGTATTAATGGGTAAATTACAGAAACCTATTTTATATGCTTTGGCGCAAATTCAGCGGAGAAAACATTGAACTTCCCATAATAACTGCAGTTGAAAATGCAATAAAAAGGGAAGTACAGCTTGGCTACAAATTAAAAGTTTGTATTGGCACCGACAGCCAGGTAAAGGGAGCAGAAACCGAGTTTGCTACGGTTATTGTTTTTCTCAGGCAAGGGCATGGTGGATTTATGTACATCCACAACGAAAAAACCCGCCACAAGTACAGTATTAAAGAACGTATGCTGGTTGAGGTAGCCAAAAGCATTGAAATTGCATATGAGCTTTGTAACCTGTTTACGCAATACGATGTTGATATGGAAGTTCATGCCGACATCAACACCAATCCGCAGTTTAAAAGCAATGATGCGCTTCGCGAAGCAATGGGCTACATTTTAGGAATGGGATTTGCTTTTAAAGCCAAACCCGAAGCCTTTGCCAGCAGCAGTTGCGCCAATAAAGTAGTCAATTAATAGCCCATAGCAGTTAGCGGCCAGCCGTTAGCCGTTAGCCTTCAGCCAAAAAAAAATACACCTCTTGGCTAACGAACAGCAATTAATGGCGACCCACAAGCAAATAGCACACAGCACTTAGCTGTTAGCCCAAATGGTAATCTATCGTCCCGGCTTAAGGCTACCAGCTTCTATGTGACCCTCGCTACCGAATGCAAACTATGGATATTGGCTATTGGCTACCGACTACAAACTAACGGCTACCGGCTATGGGCTATTGGCTACCGGCTATTTCTCCCGCCATTCTTTATTGCACGTTTCTATAAAACCTAACATCTTATCCCTGCCCGATTTTTTTTCGGCGCTCGTTAAAAAGTGTTGTGGTAAAAACTGCCACGTTTTACGCATAGCTTCTAAAAACGCCTTTACATTTCCGGCTACTGTCCTTTGGTTTTCCTTGTCAGATTTGGTAAAGGCTAATGTAAAAGGCACACCCCAGTCGCCTATCTGGTTTACAAATTCAAGATCAATTGTTTGTGGGGTGTGGCGGCTGTCAATCAATAAAAACACGTTTACCAGGTTCTCTCTTTTACGCAGGTAATTTTCAATCATCTGCTCCCATTTTCTGCGGCTGGAAATGGAAACCTTTGCAAATCCATAACCCGGCAAATCCACAATAAACCATTCGTCAGGTTTTTGGTGGGGTTTGTGATTATCGGGTAAACTCTTAATTTCAAAATGATTGATCATCTGGGTTTTTCCCGGAGAGTTGGATGTTTTAGCCAGTTTTTGCTTATTGGTCAGCATATTGATCAGGGACGATTTACCCACATTGCTTCGGCCTATAAACGCATATTCAGGCCGGTTTGCAACGGGGCATTTTTCGTAATCAGGGCTCGAAATAAGGTATTCTGCTGAGGAAATAATCATGGGCGCAAGGTAAGTAAATGGGCCGCTTTAAAATGTGTTTAAGCTTGTTGCCAAAAGCGTTTCGGTACAAGAGTGTGACACAACGATGCCTCATTTATAGCCACATGTAAGGCCCCAAAAATCTCTTTTCCAGCTTTCTTTTAAAACCCTCTTTCCCTTACCTTTGCCGCAAATTTTGTAACAGCTACATAAACACAATTACTATATGGCCAACATTGGTAAGGTTAAGCAGGTTATTGGAGCCGTAGTAGACGTACAGTTTTACGGCAAACTGCCTGAGATTTATAACGCTTTGGAAATGAAGCGTGAAAACGGAGATGTTCTGGTAATGGAAGTTCAGCAACATCTTGGAGAAGACAGCGTTCGCTGTATTGCAATGGATGGAACGGAAGGTTTGGTTAGAGGCACTGATGTTGTTGATACGGGAATTCCGATTGCCATGCCAATTGGCGAAGGAATTAATGGTCGTTTGTTTAATGTGACCGGCGACCCTATTGATGGTTTGCCTGCAGTAAGCAAAGTAAATGGTCGCCCCATTCACAATAAACCCCCTTTATTCGAAAATTTAAGTACCGCAAGTGAGGTACTATTTACAGGTATCAAGGTAATCGACCTGATTGAGCCTTATGCAAAAGGTGGTAAAATTGGTTTGTTTGGTGGTGCAGGTGTGGGTAAAACTGTATTGATCCAGGAGCTGATTAATAACATTGCCAAAGGGTATGGTGGTATGTCGGTTTTTGCCGGTGTAGGAGAAAGAACCCGCGAAGGAAATGACCTGATGAGAGAGATGATTGAAGCAGGCATTATGAAGTATGGTGATGCCTTTAAGCATAGCATGGAAGAAGGTGGATGGGATTTGGAGAAAGTGAACCTTGAAGACCTGAAGGACTCAAAAGCAACTTTTGTATTCGGTCAAATGAATGAACCTCCGGGAGCCCGTGCCCGTGTGGCATTGAGCGGTTTAACCATTGCAGAATATTTTAGGGATGGCGATGGCACCGGTAAAGGAAAAGACATCCTGTTTTTCGTAGATAATATCTTCCGTTTTACACAGGCTGGTTCCGAAGTGTCGGCGCTGTTAGGCCGTATGCCATCAGCTGTGGGTTACCAGCCAACACTGGCTTCCGAAATGGGATTAATGCAGGAGCGTATTACCTCAACCAAAAACGGTTCGATTACCTCTGTACAGGCGGTTTATGTACCTGCGGATGACTTAACCGATCCGGCCCCGGCAACTACTTTTGCACACCTGGATGCAACTACGGTATTGAGCCGTAAGATTGCTGACCTTGGTATCTATCCTGCGGTGGATCCCCTCGACAGTACTTCACGAATTCTTACCCCGTTAATCGTAGGTGCTGAGCATTATGATTGTGCCAACAGGGTAAAATTAATTTTACAGCGCTATAAAGAGTTACAGGATATTATTGCCATTCTTGGTTTGGATGAGTTAAGTGAGGAAGATAAATTAACGGTTTCAAGAGCCCGTAAAGTACAACGTTTCCTTAGCCAGCCCTTTCACGTGGCAGAACAGTTTACCGGTTTAAAAGGTGTGTTTGTAAATATAGAAGATACCATCCGCGACTTTAATGCTATTATGGATGGCGAAGTGGATGATTATCCCGAAGCAGCCTTTAACCTGGTTGGAACTTTGCAGGATGCTATGGAGAAGGGTAAGAAAATGATAGCGGCTGCCAATTCGTAAAAAGAGTAGTTAGATGTTAGTAGTGAGTAATTAGAGAAGAAAAAGAAGAGAAGAACTTTTTGGTAATAAGCTTGTGAATTATTATTTAACATCGTTGCGTCGCACTCTTGTACTAAAAAACTTTGTTGAGCAAATTATCAGCAAAAATTTATAGTCGGACTACTTTATTAAATGAAGTTCACAACTACAAACTAACACTATGACACTAGAAATATTAACCCCCGAAAAGAAACTATACAGCGGCGATGTATATGGGGTACAGTTACCTGGCATCGATGGTTCGTTCGAGATTCTGGACATGCATGCACCGATTGTTGGTGCACTAAAGCAAGGAACCTTAAAAGTGCTAAAGGATAAAAACAGCTTTGACCACTTTACTATCCAGGGCGGTTTTGTTGAAATGCTCAACAATAAAGCTACCGTTTTGGTGGAGGGTGCCCGGCCGGTTGATCTTTAAGAACAAATAAAAATGATTTAAGAGCCTCCAATGAAAATTTGAGGTTTTTTTATGCCCGGCAGTTGGTTATCGAAGAAATTACGTCGATCCCAACAAATGGTTGATCTCATAAACGAGAGAATGTAGTTGATCTGCCGAAAGCATTATCCATATAATAGAGTGACACCCGTCCGAACGGATGTCCTCCGGGCGGGTAACCGGAGCCAAATAAACTATCAAAAGTTTGCATTAAGAAAACTTACTTCCTCCCCTCACACAACCTTTGTAACAGCTGCGCATTTTAATATTCTGCTAACTTTTCTTTAGCAACTTTTAGCATCTTTGGGCACTTTGTTTGCGTTTATATTTCCTGATAAAATAATTCAACATTTTTAAACAAGGAAAATAAATATGAACACCAAATTGAATTTACTAAGTGCTTTTGCAGGGTTAGCACTAATTTTTACGGGGTGTACCAAAGAACCCCTAAACAACCTTACCCGGGAGGAGTCAAGAATTTATATTACCAACCATGACTCCGCTACCAACTTTTCATCTTTTAAAACATTTAGCATTTCGGACTCTGTTACCTACGTAAACAACGGAAGATCGTCACGAGATCGTACTGTGGCAGACCAGGGTTTTATCAATGCTACCATTGCCCAAATGAAAGCGGCAGGTTACGTACAGGTGGGTAAGCAAACCAATCCTGATGTGGGTATCAACATATCGCGGATCACCAATACCTCCACGGGTGTAATTGTGTACGACAATTACTATAATGGTTATGGCGGTTATTACGATCCTTACTATTGGGGAAGTGGCTTTGGCGGTTATAATTATTTTATGCCGTATGGTTATGCTACTTACTCAATAAGAGAAGGCGCCTTATCAATAGACCTGTTAGACCTTAAAGATGCTTCAGCAAACAACCGCATTAAAATTGTTTGGACAGGCTTAATCCGTGGTTCGGGAATTTTTAGCAGCGATGCAAACAGCCAGGTTAAAACCCTCTTTGATCAATCGCCTTATTTAAAAACAAATTAAACAACCTTTTACAATGAAAAGATTAGCAATAGTGGTCTCGGTTTTATCAGCAATCCTGTTCACATCTAACAGTTTTGCCCAGTCAAACAACAAGTGGAAAATGCAACTTGGATATAACGTCAGTGCCCCACTGGGTAGTTTTAAAAACGATTACATCAGTAACACTTCTTTCAGAGGTGGTGTGGGAGAAATTAGTTACACTGTCAATCCTAAGGTGTCTGTGGGCCTTGCCTCCGGTTACCAGGACTATTATCAAAAATATGGCAGAGCAGTGTATCATACGCAAGGCAACGAGGTAGTCTCTGCGGTTATATCAAACAGTATGCGGGTAGTGCCCGTCTTACTAAAAGGTACATTCTCTCCTATGGGTAACAGTAGTTCTTTCATTAAACCGTATTTGTCTGCCGGTGCCGGTATTAACCTGGTAGATTATAAACAATACCTGGGCGAGTTTCCAACCAGCGATGCATCCGGTGTGTTTGCTGCACAGGCAGGTTTAGGTGTATTGGTTCCATTTAGTAAAAACAATGCAGAAACCGGCTTTAAACTTGGTGGTACCTATAACTATGCAGCCTATAAGAAAAATGGCTTATCCAATTTAAATAGTGTGGGATTAAATGCAGGTGTAGTATTTAATTTGAAATAAGAAGAAGAGTAGGAAGATAGGAGTAGGAAGAAAATTGTAGTAAGATAGGAGTAGCAAGATAGGAGTAGGAAGATAGAAGTAGGAAGATAATAGTAGATAGTAACACAAAGCAAAAGCCTCCAATAATTTGGGGGCTTTTGCTTTGTTATTTTGACACACAGGATATTAGCAGCATATTTATTTGTATCGTGTGTTTTCTAAATTTTAAATTCTGACTACTGACTACTCACTACTGACTACTGACTACTGACTAATGACTTCTAACTTCTACGTACTAATTCAACTGCGGATCAATAGGATAATTGACCATCTGCTGGTATTCACCTCCCAATTGTTTTAATGCATCTTTCCAAATGTTGCTGGTGTCGCCTGTAAATATTAGTTTTTTAGAAGCTGATGACGAAATCCAGCTTTTTTGTTTCATTTCATCGGCAAGCTGCCCTTCGCCCCAACCACTATAACCAATAAAAAATCGAATGTCTTTATTGGTTAACTTTTTAAGATTTAGCAATTCTACGACATCAGTAAAATCGCCGCCCCAAAAAATGCCGTCCGAAATTTCAAAACCCCCTGGTATTAAGTCAGGACATTGATGAAGAAAGTGTACCGTATCTTTTTGAACAGGGCCACCATAATAAACACGAAAATCGGACTGCTCCAAATCGCTTATAAGTTCGCCAAGCATTTGAGGGTATTCTTTATTGAGCACAAAACCAAAACTACCAGTTTGCTGGTGCTCGCAGATTAAGATAACGGACCTTACAAAATTCGGGTCTCTTAAAAATGGATCCGCAATTAGTAATTGACCTGGCGATATTTCGTCCATGTATGAAAAGTAAATACTAAAATGGATTCTGCAAAAACTAAGGAGCTAATTTTTTTGATCAGGCGTTAAATTGAATATAAACCTAACCGGTGGCTGTTAAAGAGTGTTTGATGCTGTTATATTTGCTGTAATGAAGAGAATTTTCCCTATCATCGTTTTACTGATTACGCTTTCACTCCTGGGGATTTTTATCCTGCAGGTAAGCTGGTTTAAGAACATGATTATTCTTCGCCAGGAGCAGTTGTCGTCTAAAATTGAAGAAGCGCTTCAGACCGTAATATCAGAGCTTAGTTCCAACGTATCTTCCACACCTTATACCAAAATTCCCCGCAAATCTAACCTGGGTTTATTGCCCGACGACTTTACCTATAATCTTGGCCGCCCAACAATAGCCCAACATTTTTCTGAGTTTGAAATAAGGGAAAAACTTCAAAATGCTTTCAGGCAAAAGGGTATCAAAAAAGTTGATTTCGAGTTTGCTGTATACTCAAACACCAACCTGTACAAATTAGAATTACAGTCGCCTAATTTTTTAAAAGAGGCCGAAGATACCATCAATAATAAAACCATCATTCAACCTATCATCCCCGAAACAGGGTCGCAGTTAGAAGGGCTGATACCATACGAGCATTTTATACTGGTGGTGCCTAATTTTAAGTCGCAGGTATGGGGCTCTTTAATATGGATGATAGTGGGTTCGTTCACTTTTACGCTCATCATTATTGCTGCCTTTGCATTAACGGTTCAAACGCTGTTGCGTCAACGAAAGTTGAGCCAAATCAAAACGGATTTTATTAATAACATGACCCATGAGTTTAAAACTCCGCTGGCTACTATATCGCTTGCAGTAGATGCTTTACGTAACGAAAAAGTTCAGCACAATCCTGAAAAAATGAGCTACTTCAGCGGCATCATTAAGGAAGAAAACAAGCGGATGAATAAGCATGTTGAAACCATTTTGCAAGCCGCTTTGCTCGACAAGCAGGAGCTGAAATTGAGCATGAATAAAGTACATGCAGAGGACCTTTTGCAAAATGCCCTTAACAATCATCGGCTGCAAATTGAAGACAAGCAGGGCGCCGTAGAAACCCATTTTTTAGCAAAGAATGACTTGATTTTAGCTGATGAAAATCATTTCACCAACATGCTTAGTAACCTTGTTGACAATGGTATTAAATACTCAAAAGAAAAACTGCTTATTAAGGTTAGTACCAGTAACCAGGGCAAATGGCCTTGCATTAAAATAGAAGACAATGGTATAGGTATGAATAAGGAAACGGTGAAGCGAATTTTTGAAAAATTCTACAGGGCGCATACCGGCAACATTCATAATGTAAAAGGTTTTGGTTTGGGTATGAGTTATGTAAAAACTGTAATTGACGTGCACCAGGGCAAAATAAAAGTTGACAGCACTTTGGGTAAAGGAAGTTGTTTTACCATACAGGTTCCGCTGGTAAATGGCAACGAGGAAGCCTGATGAATCTCCGTATTTTCTTCCCCACTACTCACCCTGGTTTTTAAAAATTAAACAGCCATCTCCATAGCTTAAAAACCTGAAATCGTGGTCCAGCGCATGCTCATACAG
>JAJAYD010000296.1 GCA_026786345.1 Chitinophagaceae bacterium | reverse complement strand
CCCTGATCCACTTGAAAAAACCCAGGTAGGCATAAAATACCATTACCTTAAAAAGTTAAGTGGAAAGAATTATCACCCCGACGCTATAAAAAAAATTCTTACCAGCCTTGGCTTTGAGATAATTAAGGAAGGTATAGATGAGTTGTGGGTTGCTGTCCCTTTCAGCAAGCCCGATATTGGTCTACCGGCCGACATTGTAGAAGAAATTTTAAGAGTTGATGGATTGGATAATGTTGAAATAACCGGTGCGGTAACCTTCTCTCCTTCGGTTGACGAAAACGGTTTGAAAGAAACGCTCAAAGAAAAAATTTCGCAATACCTCGTTGGGCGTGGCTTCAGCGAGATTGTTACCAACTCAATAACCAACAGTAAATATTTTACAGAGCAGGTTTTATCCGGAACGGTAAAAATGATTAATAACCTTAGTATTGAATTAGATGTGTTGAGGCCCTCCATGCTCGAAACCGGGTTAGAGGCAATCGCTTATAATGTAAATCGAAAAAATAGCAGCCTGCTGTTCTTTGAACTGGGTAAGACGTATCACCTGCAAGGTTTAAATAAATATGCTGAGCAGGAACATTTGTGTTTGTACGTCACCGGTAAGGAAATTGACCCCTGGAAGCGTAAAGCAAATCAATTTGATTTTTACTTTGCTAAAGGAATTGCTACCGCTGTATTGGCTTTGTGTGGAGTTGAAAATGTTGAGTTGAAGTCATCCACAATAAATCCATTCAGTTTGTTGCTCCAGGGTTTTGAAAACAATCATCCTTTTATACAGGTTGCAGAAGTGAACAAAAAGCATTTGGAAGATTTCGGTATCAAACAACCGGTGTTTTTTATCGATATCGATTGGGGTATGCTTGTAACCATGGTAACAGCTCAAAAGATTTTATATAAAGAAGTAGCAAGATTCCCCACCGTTCAACGCGACCTGGCGGTAATCGTTGATAAACATATTACCTACGATCAGCTAACAAGAGCAGTTAAAAAAACCCAATTGCAAAAATTAACCAATGTGCAATTGTTCGATGTGTTTGAAAGCGAAAAATTAGGCACGGGTAAAAAATCACTCGCCATTTCATTTAGTTTTCTTGACGATGAAAAAACCCTGACAGATGTTGAAACAGATGATATGATGAAGAAACTCGTTCAAAGCTTTGAAAATGAATTGGGCGCCGTTATCAGAAATTAATTGTTTAGTTAGTCATGCCTATACAAGATTCTTTACTTCAGTTACGCAACAAGCTCCAATTACTATTGAAGCAACACATTCTTTCGCAAAAAATCATCGCTTCGCTAAAAAATGAAAATACCGGTCTTAAGGCCCAGTTGGCAAAAAAACAAGAAGAAATTGAAAGGTTAGAGGCTAAAATCTCCACTATAAATATTTCAGGTATTACTCAAAATCCGGATTCAAAAAAAGACCTGGAAAAAAGAATAAACGGCTATTTAAAAGAAATAGACAAATGCCTTTCGTTGCTTAACAATTAATACCAAACAGAATGTCCGAAAACCTGATACCCGTTAATATAGTTATTGCCGACAGATCGTACCGTTTAAAAATTGCAACCACCGACGAGGAAGTAGTTAGAAAAACCATCAAGACTATTAATGAAAAAATAGTTGAGTACAAAACCAATTTTTCAGGAAAGGACATGCAAGACTATGTTTCGATGGTGTTGTTATGGTTTGCTACCGAAATGCAAAAACCAACCGACCCGGGTTGGCTTTCGCAAGAAAACGAAATTGAAATAAACAGAATGGAAGAAATGATCGATAGAGCCTTAAAGGTCGACTAATGCTCTCATTTCAATTTTAGGGTATAAAGGGAAGAATAAGATCCACCTCCGTCTAAGGTCTTGTACTTAATCATATAGTAATTGACCTCGTTGCCATTGTTTGTATACTGCGCTTGATAAGTTTTCAGGCTATGCGATTCGCCGCTGACAGCTTTCTCGTAAAACGAACAAAGATTTGATTTTGTACTTCCTTTAAAAACTTCAATTTTCGAAATTCCTTTTTCATACCTGGTGGAGAACGAAAAGTTCACATTGCCATCGGCAGATTTAAGCAATGTAACTGCTGAAACATAAATGTGATCGTCTTTAAAGTCTGTGGTGGCTACTCCTTCTGTTGCAGGAAGAGCAACCTGCGTTTTGTGGCAGGAGCCAAAAAGGCCTAATAACAGAAATACCTGTAATACTTTCCTTGTCATTTCTTTGATAATTATAAAGTTATAAATGTTAATCAACCGGGGTCGAACATCAAAGAAATTGGAGTGTCAGGTACAAAAATTAAGATGTATGCCTTAATCAAAAAGATGCATTTCTTTATTTTGGTTAACTACAAATAATCATTCAAAATAACCTGCATGGTATGCAACTGCCCAATTTTGTACTAAGAGCGCTAAACATAAAACAAAAGCCTGTAAGTGCAGTTATAAATTTTTCTATGTCACAAAACGCCACAATCCAATTAGGAAAATGGCCTTTTGGCGAGGCTGTAGGCCCTAATTTCCATGGGCATTTATCTCGGTCAATATAATTATCTTCGCAAGCTTACTCATAAACCGATTCGCTTATTTGAGGGCTCGGGAAGAGAATATGATTTTGAACCATTTAAAAAAACAACAATAGCATGGAGATATCAATAATGTCGGTTATTTTGGGAGTAGTCGGATTGATTGCAGGTATAATATTGGGCAGATTTATTTTTGCAAAAGACACCAAAAAACAACTTGAAGAAACAGATCAACAAGCACAAAGAATAATAACGGATGCACAAACACAGGCTGAAACCTTAAAAAAAGAAAAAATACTAGAGGCTAAAGAAAAGTATGTGCAAATGAAGGCCGATCATGACAAAGAGGTGCTTGATAAAAACAGAAAGATCGGTGAAGTTGAAAATCGCCTAAAGCAAAAGGAAGTAGTAATCAATCAAAAAGACAGCAATGTTGAAAAACAACTGAAGGACAACGATTCCATTAAAGAAAATTTAAACAGGCAGCTTGAAGTAGTAAGCCAGAAGCGAAATGAACTTGAAAAGCACCAGGAAGAACACATTAGGCGTCTTGAAAAAATTGCGGGTCTAACTGCAGAAGAGGCAAAAAATCAATTAGTGGAAAGTTTAAAGCAAGAGGCCCAGACAAGAGCCATTGGTTTACAACAGGAAATTATTGATGATGCCCGGCAGAAAGCAAATAAAGAAGCTCGAAAGATCATCATCCAGACGATACAACGGACCGCTGCAGAACAGGCAATCGAAAATGCCATTTCTGTTTTCAACCTCGAATCCGATGAAATTAAAGGCCAGATTATTGGTAGGGAAGGACGTAACATCCGCGCCATCGAGGCTGCAACGGGTGTTGATCTGATAGTGGATGACACTCCCGAAGCGATTGTTCTTTCTTCTTTCGACCCATTACGTCGCGAAATTGCCCGTCTCAGTTTGCAAAGGCTTATTTCAGATGGACGTATTCACCCTGCACGTATTGAGGAAGTGGTTGAAAAAACACGTAAACAGATCGAAGAACAAATTATGGAAATTGGTGAACGTACCGTTATAGAATTAGGTATTCACGGCTTACATAAAGAGTTGGTAAGGATAGTTGGAAAAATGCGTTTCCGTTCTTCATACGGACAAAACCTTTTAATGCATAGCCGGGAAGTGGCAAACCTTTGTGCGTTAATGGCCGGCGAATTGGGTATGAATCCAAAACTAGCCAAACGTGCAGGATTGTTACATGATATTGGTAAGGTACCAGACGAAGAAACTGAATTAAGCCATGCCCTTTTGGGTGCAAAATTGGCCGAGAAATATGGTGAAAATCCGGCTGTGGTAAATGCAATAGGTGCACACCACGACGAGATGGAGATGCAATACGTTATCTCTCCTATTATACAGGCCTGCGATGCCATTAGTGGTGCCCGCCCGGGTGCACGTCGCGAAATAATGCAGCAATACCTGCAAAGAATTAAAGAACTCGAAAGCCTTGCCCTGGCATACCCCGGTGTTGAAAAAGCCTATGCCATTCAAGCAGGAAGAGAGCTACGTGTAATTGTAGAAGCAGATAAAGTAACAGACCTGGATAGTGATAGATTAAGTTTTGAGATTGCTCAAAAAATTCAAACAGAAATGACCTATCCAGGTCAGATTAAGGTTACTGTTATTCGGGAAAAACGTGCCGTTAATATTGCCAGGTAACTTTTTTAATTTTTTATTACAAAAGGAGCTGCTTTTGCAGCTTCTTTTTTTTGAATAACCAATATTTCTAAAACACCAGTCAAAAGCAACTTTCCCGTTCTCGACACCCCTATTAGCAGATAATACGAAATTTTGCAATTTAAACTACTGAAACACAAATAGTGTTTCCACGTTATGGCTGCATAAAACCCTGACAGTTATCTATTTTCTTTTACAAGTTGCAACCTAATTATGTTTAGACTATGTCTTATAGTTTATGAAATTTAGCCTTTACAGGGCACATCTTTCACCATTTTAAAATCCAATATCTTAGTTAGACCTCACCAATTTCTCTGGAGCACTGGTTGTTAATTTGTAAACCTTGCAAACAATTGTGTCATGAAGTCTTTCGTTTCTTTTCCTTTCGAAGTTGATATTCTTTTATCAAACAATGCACCCCAAAAAGCATCTGGCAAACTGGTAGCTCATTACGAGCTTTTCAAAAAAATAAAAAATTTAAATGGCGCTGTTGTAAAGTGTGGTGTAACGGCCGAGGAAGGCTTCAATCATTTTGCCATGTTTAAAGCGCTTACAGGCAGAAATCAACATCAACAAATGATTGCCTTTCAAAAATCCCAACCTTTTTTTATTGAAGAAGTAAACGAAAGTGGCGATGTAACCATGATGGTAAAAACACACAACCTTGAAGCCAATACACACCTGCTTCAAAAAACACTCATAGATAAGGGCCACACTCACTATATTGATTTTGTGCCCGGCGATGTATCGGAGTCAATTCCCGATTACCTAATCGAAAATCCTGAATTGAAAATTGCGATGTTGCATATTGACCTGGATGATTATGAGGGAACCACTGATGCTTTGGAATTTTTATTTCCCCGGATTGTACAAGGGGGAATTTTGATCCTTGATAATTACCATAAAAACTCTGGAGAGAAAAAAGCAATGACAGATTATTTTAGACCCATGCAGCCATTAATCCAGAACTTTTCGGTTAATAATGGACCGCACTACATCATCAACCAATAAATTTTACAAATTGTCTGTAGTAATTTTTACTTTTTAAAATATTTACTGCTACCTTCGCCGTCCGCAAAAAAAATTGATATGAATGCTGTAGCTTTTGTGCACGAGCAGTTAACTGCAAATAAAGTTGTTCCAAAATTTAAGGCTGGTGATAATATTACCGTTAATTACAAAATTATAGAAGGTAATAAAGAAAGGATCCAGTCTTTTAAGGGTGATGTTATTAAACGCCAGGGGCAGGGTGCCACGGCAACTTTTACTGTACGTAAAATTTCGGATGGTGTTGGGGTTGAAAGGCTTTTTCCTGTTAACTCACCTAATATTGATTCGATTTTGCTTCATAAAGTGGGTAAAGTTCGTAGAGCTAAGTTGTTTTACCTGCGTGAAAGAAGTGGTAAAAGTGCCAGGATTAAAGAAAAAAGATATTAATAGCAGCTTGAATAAATTTTTAAAACGGAAACCTAAAGTTTCCGTTTTTTTATTAGTTAAAACTGTTTATATACTTTGCACGTAGTTATCTTTACTAACCCAAAAGTGATTGAATACATTTATTTTTGAACTCTAAAATTTCATCTGATGTTAACCACATTATTGTTTATTGGAATGCCAGGCGGAAGCGAATGGATACTAATAGTTCTGGCAGTTTTAATTTTATTCGGAGGCCGTAAAATTCCTGAATTTATGCGTGGTCTTGGTAAAGGTATTCGTGAATTTAACGATGCTAAAGACAATGTAAAAAAAGAAATAGAGAACGGTTTAACTGAAAAAGAAGTAAAACAATCCACTTCGGCAAGCACTTCTACCCAACCTTAATTTTGTTAAGCAAAAATTAACTGTTGTTTAGTTTTACTTCAATACATAACTATCATCAACTATTAAAGAACGGCCAAACCACTTGCGTGGAGGCCGTTCGGCATTATATACAGCGCATAGCTGAAAATCAAAAGCTTAATGCCTGGCTGGAAGTTTACGAACAGGAAGCACTTGACCTTGCGGCAGTATTAGATATACAACTTGCGGAGGGTAAATTACCCGGCAAATTATTTGGGGTGATAGTAGGCCTCAAAGATGTAATTAGCTACCAAAACCATCATCTCTCTGCCTCTTCTAAAATACTCGATGGTTTTACCGCTATTTATAATGCTACCGTTACCCAAAAGTTATTAGATGAAGGTGCCATTATTATTGGCAGAAACAATTGTGATGAATTTGCAATGGGCAGCAGTAACGAGAATTCTGCTTTTGGCGCTGTAAGAAATGCGATCGATCCTTCAAAAGTACCGGGCGGATCATCAGGAGGATCAGCAGTATCTGTACAAGCAGATATGTGTATGATTAGCCTTGGAAGTGATACGGGCGGTTCTGTTAGGCAACCTGCAGACTTCTGTGGTATTATTGGTTTAAAGCCCTCGTACGGACGTGTAAGCAGGTATGGACTAATTGCATATGCTTCGAGTTTTGACCAGGTTGGGATTTTTGGAAAAACAATCGAAGATGTTGCCCTGGTGCTGGAAGTTATTGCCGGACCAGACCAATATGATAGTACGGTGAGCCAAAAAGCACCCGCATTATATTCCAAAGAAATAACGAAAGCTCATGGCCGGTTTAAAGTAGCCTATTTTCCGCAGGCCTTCGATCATCCGGCCCTGGATCCCGAAATGAGGCAAACATTCAAAGCTTTTTTAGAAACATTAACATTCGACTGTTTTCAGCTTCAACCAGTTGATTTTGAATTACTTGACCATATTGTTCCTACCTATTACGTACTTACCACTGCTGAGGCAAGTTCCAACCTTTCAAGGTACGATGGCGTAAAGTATGGTTTAAGACAAAATGACCAAAGCGGGGATTTAATCGATTTCTATAAAAACAACAGAAACGCTGGTTTTGGTGCAGAAGTTAAGAGACGTATTTTACTGGGCACCTTTGTTTTAAGCAGCGGATTTTATGATGAATACTTTTCTAAAGCACAAAAAGTCAGGCACTTGCTTTCTAACGAGACAAAGAAAATCTTTCAGGAATTTGATGCGATCTTATTGCCAACGGTGCCAACACCTGCCTTTTCGATAGGCGAAAAAAACAATGATCCGATAGGCATGTTTTTGGCTGACATATATACAGTTTATGCAAACCTTGTAGGAATTCCTGCAATTTCGCTCCCTCTTTTCACCCATTCCTCTGGCCTTCCCTTCGGCCTGCAGGTATTGACTTCTCAGTTTAATGAGGTAGGT
>JAJAYD010000295.1 GCA_026786345.1 Chitinophagaceae bacterium | reverse complement strand
TATTACCGAAAGGTCTTTTAGTTGCGAAACGAAGGTGTTATTGTTCTCCTTTAAAAATGCAATTTGTTTATTGAGCGCTTCAATATCATTCATTAACTGATTTCTGCGGCGGGCAGCATCTTCTGTTTCCTGCTTGCATTTTTCCAGGTCTTTTTGCGTGGAGATGTAAAACATATTTAAAGTGTCGTACTTAGCTTGTTGAATAGCTAATTTCTTCGGTCCCCCACAGGATGCCAATGACACTGTTAGAATTCCGGCCAAAGCAATGTTTGTAAATTTCATTTGTATAAAGTTTTTATCAGATAATATAGCCCAACTTTTTTGTTGTCAGGGCCATTTGGTCAAAGATAGGGCAGCTTAAAATATTATTAAAACCGTTGCCCTAAAAATTCGTTAACATAACTGAGCTGAAGGCGGAACGCAGAACGCAGAAGGCGGAAGGTAAAAGGCAGAAGGCGGAGGGCAAAAGGCTGAAGGCGAAAAGATACTGGCTGTGGGCTTTCGGCTATTGGCTGTTGGCTATGGACTATTGACTATTGACTATTGACCATTGACCATTGACCACTGACTATCGACTATCGACTATTAACTATCGACAACCTCAGTATTCCATAATCTCAATCTTCCTATAGTCCATTGGGTGACTGTTAGATTGAATGGAGATGTAACCATCGGTTACTTTTTTGTCACCATTTTTTATAAGCGTTTTTGCTACCGGGTGTGTATCAACAAGCATGGGATTTTTAAACTGTATGATCTGTTCGCCGTTTACGAAATGTGTGATGGTTCCATCTCTTACTTCTATTTCTCCGGTCACCCAAACATCACCTGCAAAAGTTCTTTTAATTGTGGGAGGTGTACAGTATGTTTTGTTTATAGCACCATTAATTTCCACGGTCATTCCTGAGGCACAAATTTCACCCGTGGGTCTTTCCTTTGTCCCATCCCCTCCTAAAAGATTATACTCCAGGCAAACTGGAAAAGATTGATTTAAACCCACAGTTGCCGGCGCCTGGCAATGGTACTGAACACCGCCATCTCTAAAGCCCCATGTAGGACCACCCGGAGCGGTGTTGCCCACAAACCTGTACTTAAACCGCAAACGGTAGTTGGTAAATTTTTTATTGAAGTATAGTGCTCCAAATTTGTTGTTGAAGCTATCATACCTATCGTAGCGTGTACTTAAAATACCATCCTCTACACGAAAGGTGTTATTATGATTTTCGCCCAAAGCAAAGCCCGAAATTTTAGGTGCCCAGTTGTTGAGGTCTTTTCCATTAAACAAACTGATCCATTTCATTTTTTGAGTGGTTCCCGGCTGGTAATTTTTATTGTGACAACTAAAAAAGATTACTGTGATAAGCAGCAGGCGAAGCATTTTCATATGTTAGTTTTAAGGGGAAGATAAATATTAAAAGGTATTATTGCTAAAGCACTTTATGATGTTCATAATGAATTTCCAGATAAAGAATTTGTTTTGTTATTCTGTTTACATCGATTAAAATGAACCGCTAAAGTGTATTTTGTAAATAAAATTATAGGATTAGGTATTTACTTCGCAAAAGCATCTTAATTCTAATTACAAAGCTCAAGCCGCATGGCTTCGTTATTACAACAGGACTCCACCCGCTTATTTCCAAAACTGCTTCGCATGTTTTGGAATGCCTTCGCTACGCTTGGCACCTAACCGGCTGATGTCCCTTATGCAATAACTGTTGTCAGGGTACAAATCTTAGTAAAACTAATTTTGCAAATGAGCTACCTAATCCTGTGAAATAATATTGATTTTAAAATAAAGAATATGACAAAAATAAAACTGACATGCTTAATCTCATTAATAGCCATGAATACTACCAATGCTCAATTTTTTAAAAAGGATGCAGGACTTGCACATACGTTTTCAATTGTAGCACGTGACCCTGTTACGGGAGAAATGGCCGTAGGGGTACAAAGTCATTGGTTTAGTGTTGGAACTGCTGTTAGCTGGGGACAGGCAGGCGTGGGTGTTGTTGCCACCCAAAGTTTTGTAAATAAAAGTTATGGCACCAAAGGTTTGGCCCTGATTAAAAGCGGTAAAACAGCACCTGAAGCAATGGCGCAATTAATAGCAGAAGACGATGGCCGCGATGTAAGGCAAGTGGCAATAATTGATGTGAACGGCAATGTGAATTCGTTTACAGGCAAAAGCTGTATTGATTATGCAGGAAATATTGTTGGAAAAAATTATGCAGTTCAAAGCAATATGATGCTTACCAATAAGGTTAACCAGGCAATGTCAAAAGCCTTTGAAGCAAGTGAGGGAAAGCCATTGGCTGAAAGAGTTTTGGCAGCCTTGCAAGCTGCCCAGGTTGCCGGTGGCGATATAAGAGGAAAACAATCTGCAGCGTTATTGGTAGTTGCAGGCAAAGCAACGGAGGCACCCTGGAACGATCGCCTGATTGACCTTAGGGTTGATGATAATGTGGCTCCTTTAAAAGAGATGGACAGGTTGTTGCGTTTGTACAGAGCGTATGAACACATGGATAAAGGCGACCTGGCAACAGAAAAAAATGATATGGTTTTAGCTATGAAGGAATATAGCACAGCTATGAAAATGTTTCCTGCAAATGAGGAGATGAAATACTGGACAGCCATTACCCTTGCCAACAATAAAAAGATTGCAGAAGCAAAACAAATGCTTCAAAAAATATACGCCTTGGATGCCAACTGGCGTGAACTGACACGTCGCCTGCCTAAAGCAAAAGTGCTGAATGTATCTGGTGAGGAATTGAAAGAACTGCTGAAATAATTTACAAACTTAGAAGCTGTCTAATTTAATTTGAAACTTTGATTTTAAAACTGAAGATGTAATATTTACTAAAGATGAAGTGCTCCGCCACTGCGGAGGACGAAGCTATGAAAAACTGCTGTTGGTATTAAAAAACATCATGTTTAGACAGCTTCTTAGAAATCTCAAAGATTGTAAAAACAAACCAAAGAAGTTTACGGGTTTTGTTAAAGAACACGATTAACCTAAACGAAGAAGAGGTTGTCAACCTGTGTTGATAACCTCTTCTCTTTTCTACAAACAATGAAGGATGGCTTTGGAAAAGAAATATTGTTGTTTACTGTTTTACCACCTTAATATTTACAATCTCGTTATTTATATGAACCTTTAATACATACATACCATTTGCTAACCTTGGTATGCTTCTCAGTTGTATCCTGGAATTATTGGTCCAACCTGCTATTGACTGGGTATACAATAATTTACCATCAATCGTATACAATTCAGCTTTATCGGTTCTTGAAGTATTTTGACTATTGCTGCTAATCACAAATGACAATTGATTGTTGAACGGATTTGGAACTGCCTTCACCAATAACTGTGCTTCATCCAATGAAAAATAGCTTCCCAAATATGCGTTTTAGATTGAACATAAAAGCTATGTAGTGGTAACCAGTGCAGACGTTCTCTTTATCCAATCCTAATTTTAATTTTACTGCAGCCAGTAACCTGGGTAACTTAATTATTAGACTTTACCTTGATGGTTACTGAAATAGGATCGGTATTACTTCCTATAGGTTTGTTTTCGAAGAAATAAATAGCCGGAATGGCCGCTATGCCTGAGAGAACATAGGGTGTTAATCCACTGTAAATACCCATATCAACTTTAGAGCATAGTATTTAAAAACCTGTCATTTAGAGAATAAACTCTTAAAAAATTGAGCCGAGACCAGCTTTAGAATTTCGTTTTGCGTAATGGCAAATATAGAAATGACGGGGAGTTCTAATAGTGCTAACAAACAAATATGAAAACGTATTTAAGCAATTGAAACCAATCAGTCAATATTGCGCGGATTACCAGGGAGTGTGACAACTCCTAATTTTGCTTCGAAAGCAAGGCTATATTCGAGTAAGCCTACCAACAGGTCTTTGCCATAAAGTGAATAGTATTCAGCAATATTAGCATTACGCTCCTGCAGTCTATTTTCAGGAAATAATTGTGTCTTAAGGCGATGAATTTGAAGTGCCTGTGCGTTGAACTTTTTCTTTTCGGCCTTGATCATTTTTTTCTCCAGCTCCGACAACGATTTTTCAACTTTTACCGCTAACGATGCTACATGGTCGTTTAATGTAGCATCAACTTTATTTGTAAAATTTTTTATTTGATTATAGGCATCTATGATTACCTGCTTTTCATTTTCAATCGTTAATTGTTGCTTGCTTTCCCTCTTTACCAAAGTATCAAGCAGGGTTCTCTCCGATTTAAAAAAGTCTTCGATGGTAAAACCTAATTTTTCAATTTTATTAATCTGCGATTGAGTTGCCAGTAAAAACGAATTACGTAAAATAATTACGGGGTATGGCACTTCACAAGCCTCAAACACCTTTTTCAATTCCAACCAATAAGCTACTTCTCCCCCACCTCCAATAAAAGCTATGTTCGGCAATATCATCTCCTGGAACATGCCCCTTAAAATTACATTAGCGCTAAATCTTTCCGGGTAAAGATCTGCCTCGTTAAGAATGTCTTTTTCAGTCCATTGTAGATGCAAGCTTTTTACTTCAAAATGACTGTTTACAAACTCTATCCGTTCCCTGTTATCATCAATTAAATAAAATAAATTCAACTCCCTGCCACTTGCCTGCACTTTATAATGCTCCCTCATTTTTTCGGCAGTTGCTTCAACAAGCGGGTGCGAAAACCGTTCCCTCAATTCCCTTTTAATAACATGGTTAAAAGGCCTTTTCAAGTCAGCATTATCTGGTATCAATACCAATAATCCTACATTATTAAACAAGCTGTTTACAACATGCAACGTTGCCTGTTGTATTGTAGAGCCAATAATATATGCCGCTTTAAATAACTCAATAATTTCTTTACCGTGTGGCAGTGCTTCCAACCTACCAGCCATGCGATCTATCAATGCAAGCAAGCCTTTATCTACCTTCATTCTACCTACAGCGCCTGTCTGTTTTGTATCCCAGGTAAGCTTTTCTCCATCAACAAATACATGACCCAGTTCATCAAGATCGGCATCCTCGCTACCCATGTAAAAAACAGGTACAAAATAGTTTTCGGGCATTGTTGCCGAAAGGTCCAATGCCAGTTTTACCGTATGTAAAATTTTGTAAATAAAGTAGAGATGCCCGGTAAATATGTTGGGCTGGTGGGCAGTTGTAATTGTGAAAGTATTTTCGAGCAGCAGGTTGTTGAGATTTCTTTCCTGTGAAGTAGTTAGGGCAAAACCAGCATATTGTTTTCTTAAAACCTCCACTAAAATTTGTCGGTGATTTTGGGTAGCCTTCCTGGCTTCAATCGCCGCTTTTATACCATAAATTGAAACGGGGTGCTTATAAAATGGATGGATTTTCTCGTCTTGTTGCAGGTAATCAATCACCATTTTAGAAAAAAAACCTGTCTGTTGATAAGGTATGTACTGGCAGTTAGTATCCATTGATATAAATCTTAAGACCTGTGGTTTAAGTTTCTCTGGTTTAATTGATGCTGTTGTTTAGATCAACCACGGTGTAAAATTTGATGACTTCATCCACAAATCATATTTCCTTACCTGCTATTT
>JAJAYD010000294.1 GCA_026786345.1 Chitinophagaceae bacterium | reverse complement strand
GTTAGGAACCCCAATGCTTTGGCTTCTTCCATTAATGCAGCAAGTCCGCTGATGGGGTCATTGGCACCGTTCACCCAGGCATCGTGGTGATTGCCCCTGATCACCCATTGGTCCGGCGCTTCAGAACCCTTGATCATGCCAATTACATTATAGGCAGGAACCATCTTCCAGTCGAAGGCCATTTTTAAATGAACGGTTGTTTTACCAGGGCCAATATGATACGTCATAGGTAAACCGCCTGCCCAGGCTGCGGGAACTACAGAACCCTCAAGTGCCATTAACAAAGGTTGTGCATCGTGGTAGCTTATGGGTAATACGGGAATTTTCAAAAGATTGGTGGCGCTGGTTCTTTCAAGCCTTTTGGCTTCTGCTGTTGCGCCAACGTTTGGCGTTAACGGATCGCCGGGATAAATAACCATATCCATAATAGAACCCCGCTGAACCCCGAACTCGTTTTTAAAAGCTCCTATGGGGTACACATCGCCTCTTACATAACCATCGTCTTTGGGATCGGAATAAATGATGCAGCCAATGGCCCCATGCTCTTGCGCCACCTTTGGTTTTATACCCCGCCACGAGCGGCCATATTTTGCAATAACAATCTTGCCTTTTACATCAATACCCATTGATTCCAATGTTTCATAATCTTCGGGTAAGCCATAATTTACAAATACCAATTGGCCGGTTACATCTCCATCGGCGCTCCAGGCATTATAGGTTGGTAACTGGTCGGCCTGGCCTGAGGTGGCATCTTCTTTTAAAGCGGGTTCTTTCAATAACGCTTTATATTTTGTTGGCCCCGTCATTTCGAGCACCCGGGTTTTTGGTGTAGGAAACAACACCTGGTAAGTTTCGATCTTTGCATCCAGCCCCCAGCTTTTGAATTTTGAGAGTATGTTTTCGGCCACTTGTTTGCCTTTGGCAGAACCCAACGCATGCGGGTAGGCCGACAATTCCTTTATAGTTTCGCCAATGGCGGCGCTGCTTAGCATATTATCGAACTTCTCTTCAAGTGCAACTTGTGTGGCTGCGCTGTTTTTGTTGAAACCAGAGATTTGCTGCTGGCCTTCAGCATAAAACAACGAAAACACGATAACACTACTGAGTAATGATTTTTTAAACATGATAGAAGTGAATTAGTTTATGAGGAATAACTACGGATAAAAATAAGTCTTCAACTCAATTTGGAAACAGAAAGAAAAAATGATTTGAATGTTGAGTTTAACCAGGTAAGTATTTTTCTGATGCGGGACTCTGTAGCCCGATAATGTAGAACCCTCTCAGCTTTAAAACAAAACCATACACATGGGTTTGTTTTAAAGGTTAATAGGACGCCTGTCAAAGAAATTGAACGTGCAGAAGGCCTTCGCCAAAAATATTTTAGGAACAAAGAAAAAAGTAAACGCGTGGCAAAGTCAAAACATATTCGCTTGCTGAGATTTAAGATAAATACATTGGGAAAGCGTTCACAAAACAAAGAGATCAATATGAATTATGCATGGACGTATTGGGAGGTATGATAAAACAATTCAGGCAAGACCTTATACTTACCCAAAAACAATTGGGTGAATTGTTGGATGTACAGAAACCACAAATATCTAAACTGGAAAACAGCACCAACGGTGCAACCATTTATACCATCTTAAAGGTTTTCCAAATCACTGAAAGCAGACATCTACTATAACGGGTTAGGGCTTTTTGTTGTGGTGGGCATTAAAGAACGTCAGCTTTACACATAACCAAAAGCCTGGTTGGCATCCTTCAAAGGGGCCTTGTTTTTTAGGGGCTTTCGGCTAGTGTTATTGATGTTGTGCATTCATGCCGGTGGTCAAACGCCGACCGAAAGTTTTAAGTGTTGTCCAAAACCTTCCCTGATAATTCTCATTAAAGTTGAAAGTCTTATGACGCTTGCATTGTTTTCAATTCTTGAAATGTAGTTCTTGGTTGTCCCACATTTTAGAGCAAGTTGTTCCTGTGTCATGTTGTGCTGATGCCGCATTTCCTGAAGCATAAAACCTAATTTAAAAGTTTCATAACCTTCTTCAAATGTTTCTCGTTTTGGTGTCCCACGATTACCTTGCTCTTGGTCAATAAAGTCTTCAAGGTCAACCAATTTATTTTTGCTTGTCTTCATAATATTGCTTTTTTAATTTCTTTGCTATTTCAATTTCGGCCTTTGGTGTTTTCTATGTCTTTTTCTGAAAACCGTTTAGTAAGATAACCAACTGTCCCTGGTCAAAGAAACAGAATATGCGGAAGATGTTGTTGCCGGAACCTACCCTAATTTCGTGAATGCCGTCCGTACCTTCCAAATGTTTCAGATAGGTTTCTGGTACAAATTGGATGTCCCGACCCTGGAAAAAATGGTTGTGACGTAGTATGCAATTTCACAATTTCACTTTGTAAAACCTGTAAACGAAATCATTGCCCCGCTGTCAGTCACCACAGTACTACAAATGCTAAATTGAAAAACCTCCGGGAATAGCCTGTCCCGATTTTTCGCATTGGCGTCAACTTAACTGCTTTTTTTGGGACAATCATTAGTCCTTTATTCAAATCCGATTGTGTCACTCTCTTGTACCGTATCTTTTTATAGCAACTTTTTAAACATCATTTTATGGCCTAAAACCCTTACGTGGTAAGGTTTCTATCGTGTTTAACCTTTGCTTAAGTTGACGCCCATGCGATTTTTCGGGAGGCGGTTATCATTCCCGGTGTGCTTTTTGGTTACTTTTTGCACAAGCAAAAAGTGACAAAAGAAAACATCTGACAAACTCAGGAGATTTGGTTTAGAACCACATAGAAGAACATCATTGTAATATGTTGGTGGGACAAGCCGAGTCATCCATATCCCTGTATTTCATTTTTAAACAGCTTCTAATGTGCAGAAGGAAAACAGTAAATAAAGAAAGCACCAATAATCTCAGGCTACTTCAACAACTTTACCCATACATGATCGTTCAAAAACCGGTTGTTTTTAAAGACTGATTTTATACGGATGGATTCCAGCGCGAAGCCATTTTTCTCCAGCACACGCATGGAAGGTGTATTATGCTCAAACACTTCAGCGGAAACCCTTACCATGTCGTAGGTTTTTTCAATATGGGCCATTAATAACGAAACTGCTTGTGTGGCAATTCCCTTGCCCCAAAATGGTTCTCCTATAAAATAACCTATTTCAATACTCCTGCGGTATACATCATCTTTTAGCAGAACACCTATGCTGCCTGCAACCTGGTGGTGGTATTCTATAGCAAAATTTTGAGGTGGATTTTGTTCGCTTGTATAAGCTATCCATTGCAAGGCGTCGGTTACGGTATAAGGGTGAGGAAAGCGGTCACGCACATTCAACCAGATCTTTTTGTTGTTGGCAATAGCAGCCAATTGACCTGCATCTTCCCTTCGCCAGGGTCGTAGCTTTATATCTTTATTCATTACAGCAGTTAGTGAAAGAAAGGT
>JAJAYD010000293.1 GCA_026786345.1 Chitinophagaceae bacterium | reverse complement strand
CGGATGCATCTTTCCATTGCAATCCATCTGCATAAATACTTTCAGTTACATCATCTATCAGCATGTTGTCTATAAAAACTCCGCTTATCACTGCGTTTATATTATTGCTGCTACTGTTCAATAAAAGCTTGTCGGCATAAATACGGTTGTTGGGTATGTATCGCATGTTAATTAGCTGGCCGGTCAGGTCTTTGCGATGTAGTACACCTTTTGACATTGAAAAGAAATCTACTGCCCGTCGAAGACCTTCCTGGTTGGTTGCCCTTAGCAAGGTATTACTCGACACTTTAAGGTTTACCTGTTGCAAATCGAGGGTGGTTGATTTTCCAAAATTCAGCATCAGTTGTCCGTTCCTTATTTCTAGTTTTTCTAGCGTCATAAGGCTGTCCATGTTTTGGAGTGTCGAAAAAAAGTTGGTCTTCTTTTGTGACGTGGGCGTTTTTTTTGTGTAGCGGATAACAGGATTAATGATCAGTGCCTCTTTCGCAACAACCGTTTGATCGAACACCAATTTGTACCAGTCCAGGCCGGTCAACTCAAAATAAGGAAACTTAAAATCGCGAATGCTTTTCAACCTTAAACGTGATGGGTTGGTGTGGACCGTAAAGTTATTTAGTACTATTTTCTTATTAATAAAATGAATACTATCGAAGTTAAAGATGGCGGAGCTGTCAATATTGTACAAGTGGTAATCACGTACCATCATATCAAATCGCTTAATACTTACCGGCGATGCTGAGTCGGATCGGATCTTCAATCCATACACTTCAAAATTGTCTTTATTACTGTTGAAAATGGAGCGCGGCCGTTTGCCTATAACATCAAAGCGAATACCAGCATCTCTAACGCCAACAAAATTAAGGTCAAGATCACTGGTCAATTCTTTAATAATCTTCTCCGGGTCAGGATTACTTTTCTTATCTGCATCCGAAGGGAAAATTTTAAAATTAAAGATGGGATTATCACAAAAAACGGTGTCGGCACGTACCAGGTTTAGCTTGCTCATGGCTGCAAAATCAACACCTACCAACAGTAATTTTTTAAAGAAGATTTTATAACTGCTGGTCGCTTTTCCTTTGGGTACTGCAGTAATGGTGCAACTGTCTAATTCAATTCGTTTTTGAAATAACTGCAACTTAAAGTCTTTAAACGAAAGCCTGTGCCTGCCATTGGGCAGACCGATGGTTTGTGCATTACTTGTTAGAAATACTTCTTCCTCTTTTAAAATACCGGGTATTGTTTTGTTAGGGTTTCGCAACACATTCAGGTGAATATTTGTGATCCAAACCGGGTACGAATCCGCCTTCATTTTATTAACCAGCTTTAAACTGGCATTTGATACAACGATCCTCCTTATGCCAAAATCTGTCAATACATCCAGCATTGAGTTATAAATCCGTCCCATCTCTTCCGTAACAGAAAGATCTTCTTTGTTTTGTTGTACAGTGTCTTTCCGCCATTGTAACACTTCAATAACCGGGTTATAAATATTTATGGAATCAAGTTTCAGGTCTTTCTTTAAAATGAGTGCCCAAAACGAAGCAATCTTTAGGGTTAGCTTACTAAATGTTACATGGTACGAGTTGGTTACTGTTAGAGTATCGGTACTGGTAATGTCTCCATCCTTTATTTGCATCCGGTTGGAGAAAATACTAAAACTTACATCAGATAATTCAAGCTTTATTCTTCCTTTTGATTTCTCTTCAACAATGGTTTTTAAAATATCTTTTGCATTTTTTACAAACCAAATCTGCAAACCAACTATCAAAACAATAAGAATACCCAGGCTATACAAACCAAATTTTGTATGGCGGCTTAAAGTGTATTTCTTACTGTTATTGTTCATTATAATTGGTAAGGGCCTTGCATTATGATTTTTGGCGGTCTGCCTTCTAAATTTAGTAAAAACCAACCAGCACTGTAAATAATCACCTAAAGCATAACGTAGCCTGACTAAAATAATCTGCTACATTTAAAAAACGTAAAATGGAAGCATGAAAGTGATTTTGATGGTAGCCGGTCTGTTGTTAACACAATTTTTTTCAGCACACTGCCAATTTAAAAAATATAATTTTCAACAACCAAAAATGGGGTCGCCCTTTAACATTATTATGTATGCGGACGACTCATCTAAAGCTGCTTTTGCGGCAGAAAAAGCTTTTAAACTGGTTGATACCCTTAACCAGGTGTACAGCGATTACCTACCCACCAGCGAACTTAACCAATTGTGCAGCACAGCTGGTAGTGGCAAGTGGATAAAGGCATCTCCCATTTTGTACGATATTTTAATAAAGGCAAAAACCGCAGGCAGACAGAGCAAAGGCAGTTTTGATATTTCCATGAGCCCGGTTATACGAATATGGCGAAATGCCCGTCGAATTAATAAGCTTCCTTCAAAAGACAGTATTCGGTTGGCTATGCAAAAAGTGGGTTATCGTTTTATAGAAATTGACACCGTAAAACAACTGGTACGGCTAATAAAGCCAGGCATGCAGCTTGACCTTGGCGGTATAGCCAAAGGCGAAACCGCCCAGCGTGTGTACGACCGGCTGAATCAAATGGGGTATCCTTATGCTTTGATTGACGCCGGGGGAGATATTGTTGCCGGCAGCACACCCGTTGGCATATCAGGATGGAAGGTGGCGATTAACCTGCCCGAATCAGAAGAGTTGATGGATAAGCAATTGTTACTTGCAAAAAAAGCAGTCACAACTTCGGGCGATCTGTATCAATATTTAGAGGTGAACGGCGTTCGGTATTCGCACATCATCGATCCGGCAACCGGCTGGGCAGTAACCAACAACCGCAATGTAACAGTAATTGCAAACGATGGAACCCATGCAGATTGGCTAACCAAGGCCTGTACCATTCTGTCAATTAAAAAGGCTTTAAAGCTAATTTCAAAATACCCTGGCGCGGAGGTGCAAATCGCGGTAATCCAAAACGAAAAAATCCATTTCAATCGTTCTAAAGGCTTTGTCACCTATTTTAACGTAATAGCGAAATAGAAAAATGTTTATTTTACACTTCATAACAATGGAACTGTTTTTTTTAATGATAGTCTTGCAGAACATTCATAGCCCGGAATGAATTGCTTTAAACAAAAGGGGTAAAATAAAGTGTCGATGTCAAAAAACATTTCACGGTTCACAGGTATATTAATTATTAGTTTATTATTTTTTGTCAATATTCATGCACAACAACGTCCGGATAGTTTCAAAACCTATAAGCAAATCGTTCCCGGTAGTCCTGTTGAATGTACCCTTGTACCCATTTTAGGAGGTAGGTTTACCATGGGAAGTAATATAAAAAGCAAAGGAATGATGCCTGATGAAGGCCCCACAAAAGAAGTAACAATCGCCCCTTTTTGGATGAGCGCCAACGAAGTTACCTACGACGAGTACGATGCCTTTTTTAAAGATGAAACCGTTAGCCGTAACGAGGTAGCAGATGCCATTACCCGGCCTAGTCCCCCTTATATAGATTTAACTTTGGGTATGGGTAAACAGGGTGGCTTTCCGGCCAATAGTATGTCGCACTATGGTGCAATTATGTATTGCCGGTGGCTTTACAACAAAACTGGTGTTTTTTACCGGCTGCCAACCGAGGCAGAGTGGGAGTATGCCTGCCGGGCCGGCAGTAAAACCAACTTCTTTTTTGGTGAGGATACTACAGGCCTGAGCAAGTATGCCTGGTATGCACAAAATAGCGATAACAAGTATCATAAAACGGGCTTAAAACAGCCTAATGCCTGGGGATTGTACGATATGCCGGGTAATGTGGCCGAGTGGACGTTAGACCAATACGATGAAGCTTATTTTACAAAAATAGGTGCCAACCCGGCCAACCCTTTAATTAAACCAACAGCCCGGCATCCAAGAACACTTAAAGGCGGTAATTACCAGGATGCAGCAACCGGACTGCGGAGTGCAGCGAGGTTACAATCGAGCCTTGACTGGAACAACCGTGATCCGCAAATACCCCGCAGCCGTTGGTGGAATGCCGATGCACCTTTTATTGGGTTTAGAATTGTTCGTCCATTGCATCAACCTTCGAAAGAAGAAACAGATAAATTCTTTGCTGACTATATTGACAACTATTAATGTAACAAACCTTTTAATAAACGCTAAAAATTGCCAAAAAATGAACAAGAACAACCTTTCACAATCAAGAAGAGACTTTGTAAAAAATACCTCGCTGGTAGCGGGGGGCCTCATGGCAATGCCCATGCTCTCGGGGGCTAATTATTTTGCCGGCTCAAACGATGTCATCAAAATAGCCATGGTAGGCTGCGGAGGCCGTGGAACGGGTGCTATAGTGCAGGCGCTGAGTACCAAACAAAATGTACAATTAGTAGCCATGGCCGATGCATTTCGCGACCGCCTCGACAAAAGTTATAGCAACATAATTGAGGCCCTAAAAGAGAAAGGAAATGATAAAAGAGTTCAGGTAAAAGAAGAAAATAAATTTGTGGGTTTTGATGCTTATAAAAATGCCATTGCATTAGCCGATGTGGTTATTTTGGCTACCCCTCCCGGTTTCAGGCCCATTCATTTTGAAGAGGCTATTAAGCAGAACAAACACGTTTTTATGGAAAAGCCGGTAGCTACCGATCCTGCCGGTATTCAAAAAGTGTTGGCCGTGGCCGAAGAAGCCAAAAGAAAAAAGCTGAATGTAGTTACGGGCTTACAGCGCCGCTACCAAACCAGTTACCGCGAGTTAATGAAGCGTCTTAAAGACGGTGCTATTGGCGATGTGGTTTCGGCACAGGCCTGGTGGAACAACGATGGTGTATGGGTTAACCCCCGCAAACCTGGTATGACCGAAATGGAATACCAAATGCGCAACTGGTACTATTTTAACTGGCTATGTGGCGATCATATTACTGAGCAGCATATTCATAATATTGACGTTATTAACTGGGCGCTGGAAGATTATCCGGAAACCGCCCAGGGCATGGGTGGCCGGGAGGTAAGAAAGGGCAAAGATTATGGCGAAATTTTCGACCACCATTTTGTAGAATTTCAATATAAAAATGGCGTGGTATTTAACAGCCAGTGCCGCCACCAAAAAGGCACCATGAGCAAGGTTGACGAACTGATTATGGGTACTAAAGGAAAGATTTATTTTGACCAGGCACGTATAACCGACCTTAAAGGCAATACCATTTACCAGTTTGATAAAAAGACAGAAAACCGTCCGTACCAGGCCGAGCACGATGAGTTGTTTGCTGCCATCGCTGCCGGTCAATATAAATTCTGGGATGCTGAAAGAACCGCAAAAAGCACCATGACCTCAATACTGGGTCGTATGGCCACTTACTCAGGCCAGCAGGTTGCGTGGGACAAAGCAATCAATTCCGGTATCAACCTCCACCCAACTGAATATAGCTGGGATGCTGTAATGCCAAACATGCCCGACGCAAATGGCTTGTATGCCGTAGCCGTGCCCGGTGTAACCAAATACGACGTTGCAATGAAATAAAAGAACATTGAGTTTTTAAAATAGGTGAGGGGCATTCAGTTTTTGAATGCCCTTTTGCTTTTGTTCCGGCTGTCCGTTCCCAAATCCGCCCCAAGGCAAACGCACAAAACCTTCAGCGTGTTTTCCACTTCCATCCGGCAGCCTTTGGGCGGTAAAACTTTATTGGATTTTTTTTCTGCTACAAAATAAAGAAGGTGGCAAAAATTGCCACCTTGTTAAGACTATATACCCCCATACATAGGTCTTACCTTCTTTATTATTTTAAGATTTCTTGCTTTTTAACTCCTTTTACAATCCTGTTTCTTTGTATAGTTACCAACCACGACTTCAATCAACTTGCCTTAGGGAAACCTACTGCGGGTACAATCTATTCCATTTATTTGCTTTCCACCAACCTAATGGTTTGGTTCGTAAAAATCATTTCAAATGGTGATTTGGTGGTACGATGAATTGCGTATATTTTTAAAGGAACATCTCCCTTGACTTTGCTACACCTTATGCGAAACATTCTACTGATCGTCTTCCTATTTTCATGCAGTCTTGTTTCTTCACAGCAATTTTCGATTTACCAGGGTATTACAACGGGTAATGGATTGCCAAGTAATTATGTGTTTTCTGTTTGCGAAGATGAGAGAGGGTATTTGTGGGTTGGAACGGATAAAGGCTTGTGCCGTTACAATGGTTTTAGCTGGCAGGTTTGGGATAAGGACAATGGCTTGCCCGGTAATTATATCAACGGAATATTTGCCGATAAAAGAGGCGGCTTGTGGTTGTCCATAAGTGAAAAGGGTTGGTTTCACTTTGATATTGAAAAGGGAGTATCAACAAAGATCACCTTGCCCGAATCGTTTGTTTTCAATTCATTTCAGCCTGATGCTTTAGGTAATTTATTGGTTGAAAGTGTCAAAGGCAAAACAATGGCCGGTTACCTGCTACAGCCGGGTTCGCTTAGTACTCCCGAAAAAGTGTATGAATACGATGCTACTCCAGGCTATGTCATTCGTCCCAATGCCATAACCAAACAATTAATTTGTGTTACCGGTGAGGGTAAGGCCACTCCACCGGTTATTAAGGGTACCTGGAGTTTTTTATTAAGGACTGTGCCGGGCGATTATATTCCATCAGCTCTTTATTATGCCAGCGACCGTTTAGTCATTTCCAGTAGACAGAGTGTTCAATACGATAGCTACGGCAAGGCAACTAAGGTGTTGAACTTATTCAATTCAGATAATACCTACGCTGTCAACTGTATTACCTCCAAAGGATATTATATTTCAAACATTCGAACAGGTTATTACTTTATAAATGAAAAAAGTGAGGCTACTTTTTACAATGGTAAAAGTGGGCTTGGCTCTGATTACATTAATCAATTGTACGAGTTAAAAGATGGTACCATTGTTTTTGCCACGCTGGGTGCCGGGCTACAGTTTAAGCGTAATGAATACAAGCGGACGTACCAAACCGGCAACCAAATAGTCAGATCCATTCTTAAAGAAGGAAGTAGCTGGTATGCATTGGTTGGCGAAAATATATTAAGGATAAATGAAGTTGATTCGCAACTTACCAAAATGGGTGTGGTGCAACCTGCTGCCCTTAGTATGTATAAAAATGGCAACCAGCTTGTTATAGGTTCTTTAAAAGGTATCAATTTTTATTCGTTCGATAAGGGTATCAAGCCTGGAAACTTCATTTATTACAATTCGGGGGTTTCTTCTATTATACAGAATGGTGCCATCTATTATGCCTCTACTTATGGTGATGGATTTATCTCGTTTAATAAATCAGGAAAAAGACCTGCGATCGTAAACAAAATTATGCCCATCATTGAAAAAACGCTTCCCTTAATAAATGGCTATGCATTTCTTTCGTACGAAGATGGAATTATCATTACAGATACACTGCATTCCAAACAGTTGCACCTAACCTTAAAAGATGGATTGATTAGCAACAGCATTCATACCATTCATGAGTATAAGGGTAGTTACTATATTGGTTCAAAGGGTGGGCTTTCCATTTATACCGATGGGCGGGTTGTAAAAACCTTGACGTATAACGAGGGCTTTGTAGGTAAAAAGGTTATTTACAGTTTTCACGACAAAGGCAGCAGGTTATGGGTGGTTTCTGATAAATATTTGCATGTATTCGATGGCCAAAAATTAAGGGTTATCTCTTCGCATCCCATTGTAAGTGATGTTGATGATATGATTAATACGGCCTGTTATGATTCAACAATCAACCAGCTTGCAACCGGTTCCAATAAAAACATCAGTATACTTTCTATCGCCGGTATACAACCCAACAAAGCTGTATCGGTGCCTATGGTTTTACAAACAGTTGTTGATGGTAAAGTTCATTTAATCAACAACCAGGCAGTACCATACGATTTTAATACAATCGCCTTTAGTATTGCTCCATTTGCTACATCGCCCCTGGCAAAAAATAAGTTTTTATACCTGATGAAAGGAAAGGATAAGGCATGGAAAGAAGTGGAGGATTCGTTGTCCATTACTTACGCAGCATTGCGACCGGGTAACTATCAATTGATGGCAAAAATTATAAATCCTGATGGTTACGAAAGCAAGGAGACGCAAGTGGCAGCCTTCAGTGTTAAAAAGCCTTTTTGGCAAACGGGATGGTTGATTGCAGTGGTGGTACTTGCCACAAGTTTACTCACCATATTATCCCTTAATTTGATTGAAGCATACAGGCGGCGTAAAAGACAGGCTACCCTGTTACTTGATCAATCGTTAAGAAACGAAAGAGAGCGGATATCGAAAGACCTGCATGACCACCTTGGCTCCAACCTGGTAAACATAGTGGCCCAGGTAGATACCATAGAAAACAGGTTGAACAGAAAATCATTCCCTGAGGCAATCCATTCGGTACAAAAGCTAAGTCTGCATGCAAGAGAAGTAATTAACGTGCTTCGCGAAACGGTTTGGGCAGTGCAGGAAAATGAGCATAGCATGGAAAGTTTTATAATTCGCATCCGTACTTTTTTACAACGCATGTATGAGTCAACATCAATTACCTGGCAGGTAACATTACCTGCCGGTGAGCACCAAAATTTATCTTCCAAACAAACCCTGCATTTGTTTAGGGTCATACAGGAAGCAACGCAAAACATACTTAAGCACAGCAAGGCAACAACGGCAGATTACATTTTTTCTGTTAGCGAAAAAACACTTGAAGTAATTATTACAGACAATGGAATTGGTTTTATCAATAGCAGTAAAGTTGGCCAGGGTTTAGCCAATATGCAACAACGTGCAAAGGATATGAATGCATCTATCAGCATTGAATCAAAAAAAGGGACCCGGATAAATCTTGTGCTGCCCGGGTTGCTTTAGTCCGCTATTAAACAAACCTTTGTAAATATGACTTTCATCGTATAAGAAACATAATTTTTTTATTGCACTTTCAACACTTATGACCGAAGCAATTACAATTGGAATAGTGGATGATAACGCATCTTTTCTCTTGCAATTACAAGAGAACCTGGAGCCATTTGCTGAAGTGAAAATTTTATTTACTGCTCAAAATGGTGAGGAAGCCCTCAGGAAGTTGGAGCAATGCGCCAAACTACCACAGGTGTTGCTAATGGATGTAGAAATGCCCGTAATGGATGGTATTGAAACCACACGGATTGTCGCTGAAAACACCTCCATCAAGGTTTTGATCTTAACCGTTTTTGATACGGATGAAAAAATATTTGAAGCCATAAAAGCCGGTGCAGCCGGTTACCTGTTAAAAGATAGCAAGCCACATAGAATTATTACGGCCATTGAAGATATTATGGCAGGTGGAGCGCCCATGAGCCCGCATATTGCCAGCCGAACGCTTGAGCTGTTACGAAATTCTACAGCCAACAGCAAGCATTTACCAACACCGCTTGATTATAAATTGTCGGATAGAGAAGTGCAATTGTTGCAATTACTGGTCGAAGGAAATACCTACCAGCAAATTGCCGATAGCATGTTCATCAGTCATGGTACGGTAAGAAAGCACGTTCAAAATATTTACCAGAAACTGCATATCCACTCAAAGGTAGAAGCAGTAAATAAAGTGAATAAGTACAAGTGGTTTCAATAAATTTATTGCAGCAGGATGGGTTAGTACGTTATTAGCGCTGCGCCATCCTTAATGCAAAACGGGGTTCTCTACTTTTTGCTTTTCGATACTTTATTTACCACCCAGTCGCCTACTTTGTATCCCTGGGTCAAACCATTTTCAATGGCATCTTTAAAATGAATGCCACCATAAAATCGTGAGATAGCGGCTTCCTGTGCGGCCTGTAAAAAGCCTTTAAATTTTCTGGCCGGTAAACCAAATTTTACTTCCACGCTGTCGGTGTAATTAAAATTTTTTCCAAAATAATGTGTTAGTATGGTAGCTGAGGTAGCTGAGATTGTTGAATGTCCGCTTAGGTATTCAGGGAATGGAGGTGTTTGTATCAGCGGCTCCCATTTGGTGTCAATGTATTTGCGGATGGCGGTTTCGGGGCGTATACGGTTGCTCCTGTATTTTTCGTCCCAGCAACAAATAAATGCATCCATCAGGCCTACAGAAACATGGCTAAAGATCTGCATAGACTCACCAAAAGACTTACCTGCTTTTGCACACGCAATACCTGTTATGCCCATCCAGTGAGCACCGGGCGATATTTTTTTAACACCCATCAACAGGTGCCCATTGTCTTGCATGGCAAATGGATTACAATCCCAAAAGGCAGCAATTGCCTGGTGCGCTTCAGTTAAAGTGTCTGTATAATTCAACAGCATCATTTTATAAAATGCCGAGTTTTTATTGGTTGAAAAGGCTACAGGCGGGTCAGGTATAAATTGATTACAGGTATCCAGTGTAAAAGGTCTTACAGTCTTAAACCAGGGTTCAACCGCTTCGAAAAAAGCAGGTGGGGTAGGGTACCAGCTACCAGCGGTATTGGCGGGTGTATAACGTTGATAATTGCTGATCTTATTGTAGCGATCGGTCTTGGCATACGCCAGTATTTTTTTGCTTATTGCAAGAGCATACTTTTCTGATTGGGCTATAGTTTCATCGTCATAGCCGGCCTGTCTGCAGGAATCCAATAAATGTAAACGGTATTGCTCCAATTATGTACCACTTGGCTGCATTTTTTTAGCCGTCTCCAGCATAGCAAGCAAAGCGCTCAATTGGTAAGCATACCCCGGTATAGAATCTGTTTTCTTCAAAGCAGGATATTCATTCAATAGACCCTGCATACTTTTAAAACCTTTTTCGTTTTGCGAAATCACTTCGTATCCTGCAAGGGTGGTATAGGCAAAAAACCTGGCAGCTAACGGTGGATT
>JAJAYD010000292.1 GCA_026786345.1 Chitinophagaceae bacterium | reverse complement strand
TCTTTCCAGTTATTCAATTCAAAATTGTCGCCGCCTATGTATAAATCAATAATGCCCAGCGTAAGTGAATCGCCGGTTGCAATTGCTTTTTGCCGGGCCATTAAAAAATAGGGAATTGACCTTTTTGCAATTGCAGTAAAATGCCTTCGTGTACATAAGGCAAGCTGAAATAAAATTTTGCCTTCTAAAACTTCGTTTTTGGTTTGCCGTGATATAATTAAAGCAGAATCGGCCCAGGCATAGGCAGCAGAAATATTTCTTTGTCGTAATGCACCCCGGGATAATATCAACAACGCCTCGGATTTTTCCTCTCTCCAGTGTTTTTCTCCGGCCTTTTGATTGGCAATTGAAGCATACAACTTTGCCGAGTCGTAGTTTTGATGGGCAGTAAAATATGCTGCCCATGCTATTTGCAAATGGCAGTTTTCCAGTGGGGATAAATGCAACTCCGTTGTAAGCTTCTCCAGTATTTTTTTACAGCATTTTCCGTCTCCGGTCTTATCATACACCAACGCATTTTTTAATGCTTCCTTAAAGGGCAAAGCAGTACTACTGCTACAAGCCGAAGTGTTAAGGATTAATTCCCTACCAAGTACTTCATTTTGTAAATAAAGGAGGTCTTTATTTATTGTAGAATTGAGTGCATTGTTTTGCGGGAAGGACTGGTAAGACAGGATGAATAACAGGCAACATACTATAACCAGATAACGCAAGAAAGAATTGTTACACAGGTGCATCTTCAGGTTTTAGCATTTGATATTGAAATGTAACGTTTACATCTTGTTTAAAACATTTAAAAGCTAAAAAAAATGCAACCGGAAGTAATTGCTATTAAACATTGGACGTTGTAAACTGAACCAATCTAATCTTGTCCATTGAGCTGAATAAATAACTAACGGTATAAGAGTCCCTTCGACAGGCTCAGGGTAAACACTTTCGACAGGCTCACGGTCAACACCTTCGACAGCCTCAGGGTGAACTGTTACGCTGCTATGAAAAACTACTTTTAAACTGTGCGACGCAACGATGACTCATAAGTAACTAAATGCCTGGCCCATAAAAAATAAAATAGGTGCTACGTTTTACCTGGAGCCAAAATATGGAACAGGCAAATTTACTTTTAGAACACACCTCCGTCATTTAGGAACAGTATCTGATATGTTTAGAACATTTTCCACCAGCTTATTTTAAAAAACATCAAATTCCGGATAATTCCTTTTTCTACCTAAAGACCTGGCTTTTATGCTTTTTAAATACTGCATAAGCGCTAAGTGATCATTGCTTTTCAAATTTAAAAATGAGTGGTTATGACGATGGTTTGTGCATGAATGCATATCACACTGCTTTAAGCAAGCACTCACGTTTATACATACAATATGAAAACATTTTTTACCTCGTTTTTTTTATTGACTTCTTTTATTGTAACAGCTCAAATAGATCAGAACAGCCAATGGGCCTGGATGAAAGGAGATACTACCGCAAATGCCACAGGGGTATATGGCACCCGGGGTATAGCCGCGGCTGCTAACAAGCCGGGAGCAAGAAATAATGCTGTAACCTGGACGGACAGGAATGGCAACATGTGGCTGTTTGGTGGCCTTGTTTATGCTGCTGATGGCTCAAGTGTAGGATATTTAAATGACCTGTGGAAATACGACCCTGACACTAACTTATGGACATGGATGAAGGGAAATAATTATATTAATAATCTTGGTGCTTATGGGCCCAAGGGAATCTCAGACCCGTCGTATAAACCTGCAGCAAGAAGAGGCGCAACATCATGGACGGATATTTTTGGTAACCTTTATCTTTTTGGTGGGCGTACCGTAATTGACATTACAGTCGCGTATTTGAATGATCTTTCGGAGTACAATGTCTTTACTAACCAATGGACCTTTGTTAGCGGAGATGCTTCTATAAATAGCCAGCCTGTTTATGGCACAAAGGGCACAGCAGCCCCGGATAATAAACCCGGTGGACGCGAACAATCCGTTTCATGGGAAGGTGCAGATGGAAATTTTTACCTATTTGGAGGAAGTGGAACCGGGTTTGGTGGTGACAACGCTAATCTTAACGCTTTAAATGATTTTTGCAAATATGATATAAGTACCAACCAATGGACCTGGATTGGGGGCGCAAACTATTTGCAAAGTGGGGGCACTTATGGCACACAGGGAACTGCTGGAACAGAGAACATACCAGGAGCAAGATATGGCTCCGTTTCGTTGAAGGATAATGCAGGAAATAGGTGGATGTATAGTGGGTTCGGCTTTGCTACCAACTCAATTAATATAGGCCGACTAAACGATCTATGGAAATACGATGCTACAAATAATAGTTGGGTATGGATTAAAGGTGATAGTGCACTAAATGTTCGGGGATTTTATGGTACAAAAGGTACCCCTGCGTTAGCTAATAAACCCGGAGCAAGGTTTTATGCGAGAGGGAAAGTTGATACATCAGGCAATTTTTTACTTTATGAGGGTGCTGGCTTTGCAGCAAGCGGTGGCCTTAGCAATTTAAATGATTTATGGAAATATAATATTTCAACCAACCAGTGGGTTTGGCTTCAGGGAGACAGTACGGCCAATACCACAGGAGGTGTATATGGAACGCAGGGAACACAATCCGCACTTAATAAGCCGGGTGGAAGAAACAGTTCAGTTTCGTGGACAGATGCCACTGGCAACTTGTGGCTTTTCGGAGGTTATGGGTATGCATCAGGCGGTACAAATACTTATTTAAATGACCTTTGGAAATTAAGCCCTTCCAATGCACTTCCTGTTACCTACCTGTCAACCAGCAGCGAATGCCGCAATGGTAACCCCCTA
>JAJAYD010000291.1 GCA_026786345.1 Chitinophagaceae bacterium | reverse complement strand
TCGATGTCGGTTCGTCACATCCTGGGGCTGGAGAAGGTCCCAAGGGTTCGGCTGTTCGCCGATTAAAGTGGCACGTGAACTGGGTTCAGAACGTCGCAAGACAGTTCGGTCCCTATCTGTGATGGGCGCTAGTAAATTGAGAGGACATGACCTTAGTACGAGAGGACCGGGTCGTACGTACCGCTGGTGTATCGGTTGTGCCGCCAGGTGCAATGCCGAGTAGCTATGTACGGACAGGATAAACGCTGAAAGCATCTAAGCGTGAAACCTACCTCAAGATGAGTTTACTTTTAAGGGTCGTGGGAGACTACCACGTTGATAGGCTACAGGTGTAAAGTTAGCAATAGCAAAGCCGAGTAGTACTAATTGCCCGTAAGCTTTAATTTTTTTATTATGATCTTCTGCAACTTCCCAATATGTACATTATTAAGAAGAAAAGGTGTAAGGCATAAGGTAAAAGGCATAAGCTAAATACCCTATACCCTCAACCTTAAACCTTCAACCGTCTTATGGTGGTTTTGCCGGGGGTGTTCACCTCTTCCCATACCGAACAGAGAAGTTAAGTCCCTCATGGCCGATGGTACTGGTATACCAACCGGGAGAGTAGGTAGCTGCCATATTTATTATCTAACCTCAACAGAAATGTTGGGGTTTTTTTATGCACCGAAGTGAGGGATGAAAGAAGATAGAATATAGAATATAGAAGATAGAAGATAGGAGGTGGGAGGTAGAAGGTGGTACAGATTAAATTTTAAATTAATTTCATTTTTCGCATCCAATCATTCAGAACATCCATCCACTTCACATTGCTTGTTTTATTATTTAAGCCAAATCCATGGCCCCCTTTTTCATATAGATATATTTCGGTAGGCACTTTCTTTTGCCTTAGAGCCTGGTAGAACCTCACAGAATTTTCAAACTTAACTCCACCATCATCTTTGGCATGCACCAAAAATGTAGGAGCTGTTTTTTTTGTTACCTGAAGTTCGTTTGAGTATAATAAAATTTGCTCGGCAGACGGATTTTTGCCAATCAAGTTGTTTCTTGACCCCATATGTCCCAACGAATCGGTGAAGCTGATAACGGGATAAATTAAAATCATAAAGTCTGGACGTAATGATATTTTTTGCGGGTTTTCGATCAAAGGATCTTTGAAATGCGTTCCGGCGGTTGATGCAAGATGCCCTCCCGCAGAAAAGCCCATGATACCAATCTTTTTAGGGTTTATATTCCATTGTGAAGCATTGGATCTCACCATCTGAATTGCACGTTGCGCATCCTGTAATGGGCCGATAGAACGATCAACCATAATCCTATCATTCGGTAACCGGTATTTTAAAACAAAAGCCGTTACCCCCATTTCGTTAAACTTTTTTGCAACATCATGGCCTTCATGGTCTATCGCTAAAATACCATAACCACCGCCCGGGCAAATAATTACCGCAGTTCCATTTGCCTTTCCAGCTGCGGGTGTATACATAATTAGGGTGGGAACACTTACTTTGCTAATCCTTGTTATTTCTTCAGTAACACTTTGTTCTTCATCAGGACCGGCAATACTATTGGGAATTTCTTTTTCGTACAACGGTAAAATAACCTGGGCATTTGTTTTGAAACTAAAAGCTGTTATCATCATAAATAGAATAACGAATAAATAAGAAAACTTCATTGGTTTCACTTTAAATCGTGATTAGAACATCTTTCCCCTCAAATTAGTAGAAGCGTTTAATCAAATCTAAGTTAAGAAAGGTGTTTTCTAATATTTTCAGTTTATTCGGAAATTTTTGGCGTGGTCACTTATAAAAAAATTTGTGCCTCAGTCGACCAGATAGTAGAAAAAGGATCGTCATTTTTGGTGAATGGCGAAAGAATAATAGAAGAATAAAAATGAGAATCTGGAAACTGTAAAAAAAGATATGGAAAATTTAAAATGAGTGCAGCAATTTGTTAAAAATAGCAGTCTGATTAGAATTAATAGAATGAGCTCCAGCTTAAAAAACTTTCTTGTTTTTTACAAAAACATACTTTTTAATTAAACAAACTTAAAAAATGATAAAAATTTAGAAATTTTGTTAAAAATTTATTTTATAATTTATATTACACCAAAATCAACTAAAAAAGTACAAACGTATGCTTGCTAAATCTACTTCACTCAGGTGGGGACTAGCTTTGATCTTTATGCTATCCTCCTTTATCTCATTTGCACAACGAGTAGTAACCGGTAAAATTACTACTCCCGACAATCTACCAGCCTCAGGCGCAACAGTAACCGTAACAGGTACAAATACTGCAACACAGACTGATGCTTTAGGTAATTTTTCTTTAACTGTACCACAGGGCAGAAATTCACTTACAGTTTCTTATGTTGGATTTGAAAATCAAATAATTGCAATTTCAGGTTCAATGGTAAATGTTAATTTGAAAGCTTCAAATCTAGCTTTATCAGAAGTTGTAGTTACCGGTTACGGAACTCAACGTAAAAAGGACGTTACAGGCTCAGTAGCTGTAGTAGACGTGGCTTCTCTGAGACAACAACCAGTAGGCACTGGTGCTGAAGCACTACAAGGGCAGGCTTCCGGCGTAACCATAATTACCTCTGGTCAGCCAGGTGCAGCAAGTGATATCCGCATCAGGGGTATTACTGCATTTGGCAACAACTCTCCATTGATAATTGTTGATGGTGTTCGGGGAGATCTTCAAAACATTAATATCAATGATGTAGAATCAATGCAGGTATTGAAAGATGCTTCTGCGGCGATTTATGGTATTGCTGGTTCTAATGGAGTAATCATAATAACCACAAAGAGGGGAAAAACCGGAAAAGCCCGTTTAAGTTATGATAGTTACTATGGTGTAACAACCCGTGGTAAAGGTTACCAAATGGCAAATACACAGGAAGAAGCAAATGCGATTTGGTTACAACAAAAGAATTCTGGAATCGCCGTTCCAACTCATAAGCAATACGGAACCGGAGCCAATCCTACTATTCCAGATTATATAACACCTTCAGGTTTTACAGGTACTGTTGATGAAACAAAGTATGACATTAACTCAAATCAAATCACTCGTGCTAATAAAGTTGGTACAAACTGGTATAATGAAATTACCCGCACTGCACCAAGGCAAAGTCATAATATCTCTGTAAGCGCAGGTTCAGATAAAAGCTCCTACTTCTTTTCGTTAGGCTACCTTGATAACCAGGGTATAGCCAATTTCCAATTCCAGAAAAGATACTCTATGCGCGCCAATACCCTGTTCAGCATAAGCGATAAAATTAGGATAGGTGAGAATGCTTATTTGTATTATAGTCAAAATCCCCGGTTCGGTAACCAAGGTGAAGGCAGTCCTTTTTCTGTCGCATTTCGCGAGTCTGCAGTCATTCCTGTTTATGATATCAGGGGAAATTTTGCCGGAACTAAATCTCAGGATTTAGGAAATGCACGTAATCCTTATGCTGACATTTATCGTACAAAAGATAACAGAGGCAACGATTGGAACATGAATGGTAATGTATTTGCTGAAGTGGACATACTGAAGCACCTTACATTCCGTACCAATTTTGGTGGTACCTTAAATAACAACTACTATTATTATTTTAACTATGTAGGGTACGAAAATGCCGAAGGTAACACCGGCGCTAATTCATTTGGAGAAGGAGCAGGATACAATACGCAATGGACGTATAACAACACTTTAACTTACAGCAATACTTTTGGTGATCACACTGTGAAAGTACTTGGCGGTACTGAGGCTGTTAAATATTACGGTCGCTTCTCTCAGGCTACACGCAGCAATTACTTCTCAGAGAACCCTAATTTCTGGACCCTGAATACTGGTTCTCCTGCCGGCGCTGCAAATTCGGGTGATGCTTACCAAAGTAGCTTGTGGTCTCAATTTGCAAGACTTGAATACTCTTATGCCGGCAAATATTTGCTGAATGCTACCGTACGTAGAGATGGAGCTTCAGTGTTTGTGGGAGATCAAAGGCATGCAATATTTCCTGGCGGATCAATTGCATGGAGAATATCAGAGGAAAATTTTCTTAAAAGCGTCTCCTGGATCAATGACTTGAAACTACGTTATAGCTGGGCTAAACTCGGAAGTACAGGAAACGTTCAAGCTACCAATCCTTACAATCTATATCGTTCCAGTGCAGGTCGTTCATTCTACGATATTAGAGGTACAAGTAATTCTCCTTCGTCGGGTTTCTTTAGATCTAACATTGGCAACCCTGAAACAACGTTTGAAGGTGACATTATTTCAAACATAGGATTTGATGCAACTTTATTTAAAAATAAAGTGGATTTCACAATAGATTGGTATAAGAAGAAAATTAGCGGTTTACTGTTTGATGCTGTAACAATACCTTTTGCAAGGGAATTTATTGGCGATGCAGGTCTTCCTAAGCTTAATGTCGGAGACATGCAAAATACCGGTATTGACGCGAACGCAACTTACCATGGGTCTGTTTCAAGAGATCTTAAATTTGATGTTACTGCAACTTTTACATCTTATAATAACAAAATTGTCAGCATACCGGGAGTTGACTTCTTCTCTTCAAATGGAATAAGAAACATAACCGTATCCCGTAACCAGGTTGGACACGCGGTGGGAGAGTTTTTTGGATATAAAGTTCTTGGAATTTTTAAGGATGCTGGTGAGGTGAGTAAAGCACCTACTCAAACGGATGCCGCACCAGGTAACTTCCAGTATGAGGACAACAACGGCACGGATGCCTCAGGTAATTTAACAGGTCAACCGGACGGAAAAATAGATGCAGCGGATCGTACTTATATCGGTAACCCAAATCCTAAATTTACCTACGGTTTGAACTTTGCAATGAGCTATAAGAATTTTGACTTTTCTACATTTTTCTTTGGATCCCAGGGAAATAAGATTTTTGATGCAACAAGAATCTACACCGATTTTCCAAACTTCTTTAAAGGAGGTATCAGAAGAGAAGTTGCTCTAAATTCATGGACACCTACGAATACAAATACTGATATTCCTAAGCTAAGTACGACAGGTAGTTTTAGCCGTGACCTTGAAACCAACAGTTACTTTGTAAGCGACGGCTCATTCCTGCGTAACAAACAAATTCAAATTGGATACACTATTCCAACAAAGGTTCTTTCAAGAGTAGGAATAGAGCGTTTACGCTTTTATGTTCAGGGTACTAATATTTTTACAATAACTAAGTACAGCGGCTTAGATCCCGAGTTGCAGAGTAGCGATATTGGAAACAATACAGGCTTTGGCATTGATCAGGGTAACTATCCTCATACACCAGGTTATTTGGTTGGTGTTAACTTAAATTTTTAATTGTCATAATAATAACGCAATATGAAAAAAATGAAATATAAATATCTATACGGTGCAGGTATCGTAGTCATGGTAGTATTGGCTGCGTGTAGTAAAGGCTTTTTGGAAAAGCCACCTATTGGAACGTTGAATCCTGAAATTGTTGCAACAGAACAGGGTGTACAGGGCTTGTTAATAGGCGCTTATTCCTTGTTAGATGGTAACGGAGGGAGTGGTGACGGATGGGGTTCCGCGGCATCGAACTGGGGTTACGGTGGAGTAGCAAGTGATGATGCGTACAAAGGTTCAGACCCTTCGGACGTAGCTGATTTTGCGCCTTTTGAACAGTTTATTACACTAACTCCAACCAATGGTGCGGTACCACAAAAATGGAATTTGGGGTACAACGGTGCACAACGTTGTAATGGTGTGTTAAATACTTTGGCTATTGCTAAAGGTATTTCTGCAAGTACTGTCACTGGGATTACTGCTCAGGCAAGATTTTTAAGAGCTTTTTATCACATGGAGTTGAAAAAAGTTTTTAACAATATCATTTATGCTGATGAAACAGTAAATCCTGAAAACACTGCCGTTACCAACACAACTGACGTATGGCCAAAAATCGAAGCCGATTTAAAGTTTGCTGTAGATAATTTGCCAGAAACATGGAGTGAAGTAGGTAGAGTAAATAAATCAGCCGCCAAAGCATTTTTAGCTAAGGCATATATGTTTCAGAAAAAATTCACGGCTGCTTATCCTATTTTACAAGATCTGATCGCTAATGGTAAAACACCAAACGGAGTAAAATATGGATTAAACCCACAGTTCTACTCAAACTTTAACCCTGCTCAAAAAAATAGTAGAGAGTCCGTATTCGCTGTACAAACTTCCGTTCAGGATGGTTCATCAGTTGATTGGGGTGGATCCCCTAATGGAAACTACGGTGATATCTTGAATTTTCCTTACAATGGTGGACCAGGTGCTTGCTGTGGTTTTTATAACCCATCTCAAGACCTTGGCAATGCATACAAAACAGATGCAAACGGTCTTCCTTTCTTGGACGAATCTTATACGTCAGGATTAAAAGTTAGTGATCCTACTACACCTTACAAAGGTACTTTAGATCCAAGAATTGACCTTACCGCTGGCAGAAAAGGAATTCCTTATCTTGATTGGGGTCTTCATCCTGGTGATGACTGGATTAGAAATGTTGCAAATAATGGACATTTTAGTCCTAAAAAGAATGTGTATGCGAATTCTCAGAAAGGTCAATTTACAGATGTAGGTAGTGCCTATTGGGGACCAACTGAATTGGTTGCCAATAATGTGAACCTTCTTCGGTATTCAGATCTTTTATTATGGGCAGCAGAGTGCGCAGTAACAGCAGGGGATTTACCAACTGCCATGGCGCATGTAAACGCTATCAGGGCAAGAGCCGCTGATCCTTCGGGATGGGTGTACAAAAACAGTGATTATAATGCTGCTACAGCTATGTACTCTACACAAACAACACCTGCTGATAATTATAAAATAGGGTTGTATACTGCTGCAACTTTCACATCAGCCAATGCTATGAAAGCGGTAATGTTTGAAAGAAGGTTGGAACTGGCAATGGAAGGCCATCGCTTTTTTGACTTGGTACGTTGGGGTATTGCGGCTCCTACAGTTAACACGTTCATTGCCAGAGAGAAGGCACAACGCCCCCTTAAGCAGAATGCATCGTTTACAGCTGGAAAGAATGAATACTTCCCAATACCACAGGGAACAATTGACAGATTAAACTCTGATGGTACTAAAAGGATAACACAGAATCCCGGTTACTAATTATTATAATTAATTAAAATTTAGTAAGGAGGTAGAGTTTACTCTACCTCTTTTCTATTATTTTACGTTTTAATCCCCTTGATCATTCTTTTATGTCTCGTAAGTTTTTCTCTTTTTTCGTTTTAGCCTTTATATTTCTTTGTTCCTGTAAAAGAGAGCGTCCTTTATTTGAGCAGGTTTCTCCCGCTAAAAGCAATATTCATTTCAATAACAAATTTGTTGAGAACGACACTTTAAATCCAATTGACATAACCAATATTTATAACGGCGGTGGTGTTGGAATGGGCGATTTTAATAATGATGGCCTGCAGGATTTGTATTTTTCAGGGAGCACAGTTCCTAATAAATTGTATTTAAATAAAGGAGCATTCAAATTTGAAGATGTAACAGAGAAGGCCAATGTAGCAGGTAGCGGCAAATGGTGCCGTGGTGTTTCGGTCATCGATATCAACAATGATGGATGGCTGGATGTATATGTATCTGCAACCCTATCTTCTAATGTTCAAAAGAGAGAAAATTTACTATATGTTAACCAGGGAAGCGACAAAGACGGAGTGCCTCAATTTAAAGAATTAGCTCGTGAATATGGTTTAAATGACACCACTCATTCTACCATGGCTGCATTTTTCGATTACGATAAAGACGGGGATTTGGACGTCTACATTGTGGTAAATCAAATTATCAAAGGGAATAATCCTGCCGTTTTCCGTCCTATTATCAGAGATGGTTCATTTCCCAGTACGGGGCGGCTATATCGCAACGATTGGAACTCTCAGCTAAAACATCCTTTTTATACTAACGTTAGTCAAGAGGCAGGAATTACAATTGAGGGTTATGGACATGGCGTAAATATTACTGACATAAATAAGGATGGCTGGAAAGACATATTTGTTACCAACGATTTTAATTCTAACGATATTCTCTATATCAATAATGGTAATGGCACGTTCACTAATAAAGCCGATAATTATTTTAAGCATACGTCTGCCAATGGAATGGGGCAGGATATTGTAGACATAAATAACGACGGACTTTCAGACGTGGTTGAGGTTGACATGAGCCCCGAAGATAACTACCGGAAGAAAATGATGCTTGGTGCCAACAGCTACCAGACGTACCAGAATAGCGATCATTTTGGATACCAATACCAATATGTTAGAAATACGATGCAAGTAAACCAGGGACCACGGGTGAAGGAAAATGATAGCATCGGCGATCCAATTTTTAGTGATGTTGGTTTTTTTTCCGGTATTTCTGAAACTGACTGGAGCTGGACCCCAATTGTTGCTGA
>JAJAYD010000290.1 GCA_026786345.1 Chitinophagaceae bacterium | reverse complement strand
CTTTCTTAAACAACCGCATCAGCATTAATAAATTTGCTACCGGCGATCTTAAATTATGCGAGGTGATGTAGGCAAATTGCTTCAGTTCTTTATTGCTTATCAATAACTCCTGCGATAGCTGGTTTAGTTCTACTTCTTTGTTTTTAATGTCATCTACGTCCAGGTGAATGCCAATAATTCGGGTTGCCTTTCCTGCCTCATTTCTAAACCCGGCCCGGCTAATAGAAAGTATCCATTTGTAGGGACCGCTCTTCGTCTTCATCCGGCAGATAAACTGCAATTTTTGTATTTCGCCATCAATATGCAGTCGTTCGTTCTTTAAAATTCCCTCCTTATCATCAGGGTGTAGCAGTAAGAAAAAAGTATCCATATTATCGGGCAATTCATCCGGCTCATAACCCAGCATGGTTTTCCACATTTCACTCAGGTAAATGGTGTTTTCCAGTAAGTTCCAGTCCCAGATACCGATACCCGCAGCCTCGGTTGCCAGTTCTAACCGCTCCTCGCTGACCATTAGTTTTTCACGGGTTTCATTACCCTGTGCAATTTCTATTTCAAGCTGACCGGTCCGGTTCTTTACCGCCCGTTTAAGCGATATGCTGTAGAGTACAATTCCGGCTATAATTACCAAAATTGTAATGGAGATATAGATGATCTTCTGAATGATCCGGTCGATCTGGGTGCCTTCGTGGTTGTACAAAAAATCGTCAAGCCGGGTTCGCTTACCTACCATTCCCAGCTTTTGATAAATGCTTAGGATGTGTTGCCAACGGCCTTCATTCATGTGCCCGATTTCAACCAGTTCGGGTATCATCAGCTTGCGCATTTGCACTGCTTCATACATTAGTGATTCTTTAGTGGCGCCTCGTTTTTCAACACCAGGTAAACTAAGTATGTAATCAATTATTTCCTCCGGATGGCTGGTAGCATATTCCCAACCTTTTATACTGGCCATTCTAAACGACTCAGTTAGCCCGGGATCGTTATTTATTACTGATTGCTGGGTAAACAGTATGTCGCCATAAAAATCCACTCCATAATTTATTGGGTCGATGTAGGAGAGATCGATGCCCATTTTTAAATATTGGTAAGGCTCTACCGTAACATAACCGGTCATGGCATCGGCATTGCCATTTAGCAGGTCCATTGGTTTAAAAGAATGCTCCAGTTTACGAACCGAATCAAGAGGTATTCCTTCTCGCATCAACATGGCTTTCATTTGCGACCAGCCATAGTTATCAGCAGATAAAATGCGCTTGCCAATCAGGTCAGAAGGAGCATGTATATTTTGATAAGGAGTAGCTAATATGATGTAAGGCGAATGTTGAAACAGCGAACCCATGGCCACAATAGGATCGCCTTTTGTGTAATTGACCAACAGGTCGCAATCAGTAATGCCAAAAGTTGCCCTGCCGCGCAAAACCTCCGTAACAGGCGAGTGATTTTTATCGCCGGGCTTAATGGTAACCTTCAATCCTTTTTCAGCATAAAATCCTTTAATGTCTGCCGCATAATAACCGGCAAACTCAAACTGGTGCTGCCATTTTAGCTGTAATGTAACCGGTTTTAATTGACCCTGGACTGTTGAAAATACCAAACACAAGGCACTAATTAATCCCTTTATTAATATGGAAGATTTAAGATTGATATGGTAACTTTTTGTTTTTCAGTGAAATTGAACAGCAGTTGTATAACCGCTTTTTCCTGCGATGCAAAAGTACTTCAAGAGTTTTCAAGCCTGCTTTGTAATTTACTTTTCAAAGCTACATACAGTTTACATTGGCTATTACAAATAGTTGAATTTTGTAAACTTGCCGAAGCCGAACAAAAACCTTTGAATAAAAACAACATGCCACATGAGCAAAATTATAAAATGGGCCATATTGGGTGCAGGAAAAATAGCCCATTCGTTTGTGAATGATTTTTCGGCTACAACCGGTGGCCAATTGGTTGGGGTTGCTGCAGGCAATAAGCAAAGGGCTGCGGAGTTTGCCGCCAAATATTCGTTGCCTTTGTGGTTTGATTACGAGGAATTATACAGCAGTAATGAAATAGATGCCGTATACATTGCCACCACCCACAATTTTCATTTTGAGCAATGTAAGCAATGCCTCATGCATGGTAAAAATGTGCTCTGCGAAAAGCCCATCACCTTAAACGACCGGGAGATGAAAGAACTGTCAGCAATTGCTCATCAACAAAAGCTGTTTTTAATGGAAGCTATGTGGACCTGGTTTTTACCGCCTGTGCTACAGGTACAGAAATGGATTGAAGAAGGGAGGATTGGTGAGGTGAAGGTTATAGAGGCAAGTTTTGGTTTCCCTATGGAGAAGAACCTGGCCGGCAGGTTGTATAATATTCATCTTGCCGGTGGGGCCCTAAACGATTTGGGCGTTTATCCCATTGCTCTTTCTACCTTATTTACCAACAGCAAACCCAATAAAATTGTGGCTTCATCGGTGCTTGCAGAAACTGGAGTTGATGAACGAACCGGCATCATACTGCATTACAAAGAAGTTACCTCCTCGCTTTATACATCCATGATTAACATTATGAACAACAAGGCTTTTATTTATGGGGATAAGGGCTATATAGAGATACCGGAATTTTTTAAAGCCACTGCAGCATTACTGTATGATGATCATCATAACCTGGTGGAAAAATATACCGACGATAGAACGACTAAAGGCTATAATTATGAAATACAACACGCTACCGATTGTATAGCAGCAGGTAACATTGAAAGTAATATAGTAACACATGCCAGCAGCATAATTGTGCAGGAAATAATGACCGAAGTAAGAAGACAGATTGGATTACATTATCCGGGTGAATTGCAATGACGAGCAAACAAGTGAACGGGTTTTATTTCTTTGGATTTTGCGGTTAAGATTTACTACAGAGATATTAACCACAGAGAACAACAAGAGTCTTTCACAGAGGACGCAAAGATTTAACGCTGGCATTTCTCTGTGCTTCTGTCTTTGTGTACGCTGTGGTTACCTTTTTTGACATTAGTTAGGTGTGTCCACACGGTACGCATTTTGGCGGGACAGGCGTCGAAAGTAACCCCGCCCGAACGTACATTCGGTAGGGGCGGGCAAAGAAAAATCAAGAAACGAATGATAACAGCCTCCCGATTGAAATACGGGACAGGCTCCCGAAAATTCGGGACAAGTTGTTCCTTTTATTGTTCGGTGATTAAGCTTTTGTGGTATCTGCCTCTCGGCAGACAGGCTGTGGTTTCAACATTTATTTTTCATGCCTGCCCGTCCGTTCAGGCGGGCTTTGTCTTTTTGAACCTGGTGCATGGAGTTGGTTAGATTTACCGACGCTGTTTTTGGTGGGCATTAGCTATTGGTTTTTTTGCTTCTTAAACTTTTATCTTGTTTCAAAAAATTCTTTTGATAATTGAGATTGACGAATGATAGATTGAAGTGTGCCTATTTTTATTTCAGAATGATTAGGTACAGGAACTGTTATCGTCTGACCATTTTATTTCTTCTGCATTATTATATGGCTTCCTTTCTGACGGACTTGTAAAAATCCGTTTTCATAAAGGACCTTGCATACATCTTTTCCTGAAAGTATTTTGAGTTTACCCAACTGCTATTTGTAAGTTGGTTATAAATACATCTCCTTTTAGACGGCTTGCGATTTCTTCTTTTGATGCATGTTCAAATAAAAGTTCAATTGCCTCTTGTAAATTTGCCTTGGCTTCTTCTACTGTGTCTCCCTGGCTGGCAACATCTAATTCTGGGCATAATGATACGTACATGTCATCTTCCTTTTCAATGATCGCCGTAAAATTTTGAATTGTTTTCATCACCTGTTATTTGTATAAAGCTAAGACAAATGTTGAGGAAGGAAGCAATCTGGTGTAGTAAGGTTATGCTTTGTGCCTTGCTTCAGCATCTGTCACTTTCTTTGTCTTGTTGCTAAGAAAGTAACCCCGCCCAAACGCACGTTCGGTACGGGCGGGCAAAGAAAAATAAAGAAAGGAACGATAACAGCCTCCGATTGAAATACGGGACAGGCTGTTCTTTTTATTGTTCGGTGATTAAGCTTTTGTGGTATCTGCCTTTCGGCAGACAGGCTGTGGTTTCAACAGTTGTTTTTCATGCCTTGTATCTTGGGGAAGAGTTAAAAGCTATTCATATACATCTCGTCTATTGCCGATAGCTAAAATAAAAACTGTAAGAATATTATCATTGATGTTATAAATTATTCGGTAGTCGCCGACACGTACCCTGAATCCATGCCTTCCCTTTAGCTTTTTGTATCCCTGAGGTCTGGGATTGTGGGCTAAATCTTGTAACGCTGAAACAACTTTAAGATAGTTAGGTGGAGTGATTTTGGCTAACTGCTTCTGAACCTGTTTTTCAATTACTACCTGATACATTATTGTTTCTTTTTACGGGCAGCCGCAATTTCTTTCAGGGCTTCATCTAAAGGAATAAATTCCTGGTTCCTTTTAGTAGCATTGTCATAAGCTTTAATATCCTCAAGTTCTTCCAGTTCTTCCAGTAATTTTTGATAGTCTTTTATAGGCAGGATAACGCTAACTTTTTTTCCCTTTGCATCCACTACAAAACTCTCATTCAAGGTCATATCAATATTTTTATTGTCCATCAAATTTACTTCTAATTCGGGTGAGACAAAAGTAAAAATGTTGATTTGGGATGTTACTAATTGGGAGGAACAAAAGCAATCTGTTGTAGTAAGGTTATGCTTTGTGCCTTGCTCCAGCATCTGTCACTTCTTTGCCTTGATGCCCCGCATTTCTGCGGGGCAGGCCACGAAACTAACCCCGCCCGAACGTACATTCGGTACGGGCGGGCAAAGAAAAATCAAGAAAGGAAGGATAATAGCCTCCGATTGAAATACGGGATAGACTGTTCCTTTCATTGTTCGGTGATTAAGCTTTTGGAGTATCTGCCTGTCGGCATACAGGCTGTGGTTTCAACATTTTTTTTCATGCTTTGAACGTTGTTGAGCAAATCTTAATCTTCAATTATAAATTTCTTACCAATTGAGCGAATGCATAACTTACTGCTTTCAAATCTGTTAGGGTTAATCTTCCAACACGCCCAAATATTAATGAAGTATGTAAAG
>JAJAYD010000289.1 GCA_026786345.1 Chitinophagaceae bacterium | reverse complement strand
TACTAAAGGCGCGTAAAGGTCAATTAAGTATATTTCCTAATCCTGTTAAAGAAACATTGTATGTGCAACTTATTTCCGCCAAAAGCGAGAAACTATCTATTCAAATTATTAATATGAAAGGAAGTGTATTGCAGCAGCAGGAAGTAAGTGTTACAACTGGTAACATATCACTATCATTCAATGCTTCAAAACTTACAAAGGGTACTTATCTGTTCTTATTAAAAGTGGCAACGTAGTACAACAAAAGCAATTTGTGAAAGATTAGCATAAGAACATTAGTTTGAGAATATAGATTACAAGAAGTTAAATGAGGTTGTCCCAAAAAGGGCAGCCTCTTTTTCTTGAGTTTGACAGGTAATTCACGTAAATAATGAGGAACACCAACAGTAGCGGTACATAGCCACAAAACAAAAATCACCCCGAATACATATCGGCGCGGCTTTTTTATTATTTGATGATCTGCTATAATTATAAATAATTGCTTTCATCAAATTTTAAAGATGAATATATTAGGTATTTAAATATTTGGTGCTATATATTTATCTTACTATCCTTCATAAATATTATTGACTGGTAGCGAATTAATATATAAAACCACTTCTCTATATTTTTTTATGCCTTATACCGCAATACTGCTTTTCTCAAAACGAACCAGGCAGTACTGAATTACTTACATGGCTGTCCGCAACAAAAGATGATGTTACCAAAACTGAGTTGGTGCATGCCCTTGCCTTTCTTTCATACCAAAAAGGCGAGGCATACGAAGGATTACACTTTGCAAAACAGGCACTTTTTTTAGCTGAACAATTAAAACTTTCTAAATCAATAACTGAAGCCAATAATTGCCTTGGACTGTGTTACGACTTAAAAGGCGAACCAAAAACTGCCCAAAGCTTTTTAGTAAATCATATTAACACGGTAAATGTTTACGACAACACTGAATTATATTCTAACAGTCTTAGATGGGTTATAAACTTTTACAGGCAAAATAAAAACTACAAAGAATGTACAGCGTATTCAATCCATTTTTTGGCGTTTAGAAAAAAGATAAAACTGTGGGATAAAGCCTATTACACCGCATCTTTTATAGGCGACACCTTTGTAGAAAAAAAAGATACCACCAATGCATTAAAATATTGGAGTGAGGCGGTCAAAATGTCAACAACAGTACATGAAGGATTAGTGGATCTGTTTAATAATATAGGGCTGATTTACTACACCCGAGATAAAAATGCTGATAGTGCCATTGCCTATTTCAACAAAGGTTTGGCTGCGTCTCAAAAAATGAATGATGGCTACCGGCAAGGGATGAGTCTGCTTCACATGGCTCGAGCTTGAAAACGCTATCGCGATAAACAATGTATTGCTGTAAGTATCGGTAGGCTTCCTCAAAATCACCATGCACTTTTTTAGCATCGGCAAGCAGCCTGTAGTTTTCGTGCAATAATTGTATTTACCACTTTAATTGGCGGAGGATCTGAATTCAATTTCGCCGTACAAGAAAATTATGTTATTAAATACGCCAGTGTAGGTTCTGTGCAATGGCTGAAAGTTGTTAGGCAGTAACTCCCTAAATCGCTACAGCACCCTATAAGTTACCCCCTCAAGCGCCAGTTCTGTTTCTGGAAATACTACTGACGTTTCCTCTAAAAATTCATCGAGCTGCTCATACTTACTGCTAAAATGACCTATCAGTAATCGCTTTGCATTGGCCTTAATTGCAATTTGGGCAGCCTGCACCGTTGTTGAATGAAACCTGCTAAAGGCTCTTTCTTCCAGCTCGTGCAGGTAAGTGGTTTCATGGTACAAAACGGTAACCTCCTTTGCTTTTTCAGCAATGGTTTCGTGGTACATAGTATCGGCACAATAAGCATAACTACGGGGGGGCGTATTTGCAATGGTTAAATCCTCGTTTGCAATTCTTTCGCCTTTATTGGTAATAAAGTCTTCGCCCATTTTTATGAGGTCGAAAGCGGCAGACGGAATTTTATACTGCCCAATTTTTTCTTTGTCTATTTTACGCAATGGCTTCTTCTCTCTAAAAACAAATCCCCAGCATTCTATACGGTGAAAAACTTTAAAGCATTCCACCGAAAATTTGGCATCGTCCACAATAACGCCTTCTGTATCCAAAGCATGAAAATGTACCGTGTATGGTAAGCGTGTATCAGCGGCCTGCAACACCAGGTCCAGGATAGGTTTTAATGGGGCAGGTGCATGCAGGTGCAAATCATTTTCACGGTTTAACAATCCCATGCTGGTTATTAAGCCGGGTAAACCAAAGTAATGATCGCCATGCAGGTGAGAAATAAAGATGTGGTTGATGCGGCTGCGCCTGATCTTATAACGTGATAACTGCATCTGGGTACCCTCGCCGCAATCAATTAAAAACTGGAATTGATCTAACGTAACAACCTGTGCCGTGGGATGGCGGTCGTAAGCGGGCAAGGCCGAGTTGTTTCCCAGGATGGTTACTCCAAACATGCACTAATGGATTAAATACATTTGGTTAAAGATAGTACCAGATAAGACAACTTAACCTGAAGGCTGCTGCATGCAAATAATAAGCATTATGAGTAGTGACCGTATGGATGTGAAATCAAATGAAACAAGAGCATATAAAATTTACGCTATGCCATGCTTAAGATTATTTATCAAAGGCAATTCTTGCAGCAACCGTTAAACCATTTGAGAATAAAGCAAGTGAATATGAATTGGTATAGAAAGAGGGTTATACCACCATACTGCCCCTATGTATCACACCGCCTGCAATCACATCATCTCCTTCGTAAAATACAGCGCTTTGCCCTGGAGCAATTCCTTTTACATCTTCATAAAAACTTACACGAACCGTGTTGCCCGATGGGTATAGATTGCTTATGCTGCCACTGTCTTTGTAGCGTATTTTGGTAATGGCTTCCATACCAGGCGTAATGGTATCGTACTTAATCATGTTCAGTTTACCAACTTCCATGGTGTTTTCAAGTAAATCATTTTCATCACCCAAAACAACCGTATTGCTTTCAGGCAAAATTTTGGTTACATACACCGGGCGGCCCATGGCAATTTCAAGGCCTTTACGCTGGCCTATAGTATAAAAAGGGTATCCTTTATGCTTACCTAAAATCTTGCCCGTATTGTCTACAAAATTTCCTCCGCCTACACGTTCTTCAAGCCCATCCACTTTGCGTTTTAAGAAACCGCGGTAATCATTATCGGGTATAAAACATATCTCGTAACTCTCGCTTTTTTTTGCCAGTTCAGGATAGCCCATGTCGTGCGCCATCTGCCGGATTTCTGTTTTGTGATAAATACCTAACGGCATAATGGTGCGGCTCAGCAATTCCTGGTCCAGGCCCCACAAAACATAGCTCTGGTCTTTGGTGGCATCTTTTCCTTTGCTAATCACATACCGGCCATTGTTATGCATACGAACATTTGCATAATGGCCGGTAGCTATAAACCCGCAGTCTAAAGCATTGGCTCTTTTTAATAAGGCCCGCCATTTAATATGCGTGTTGCACATTACACAAGGGTTGGGCGTACGGCCAGCCAGATATTCGTCTACAAAATTTTCAATTACAAAGTCGCCAAATTCTTCTCTTATGTCCAAAACAAAATGCGGAAACCCATGATGAACAGCGGCTGCACGGGCATCGTTAAAACTATCCAGGTTGCAACAGCCGGTTTCTTTTTTACTGCTGCCTGCACTGGCGTAATCCCACGTTTTCATTGTAATGCCCACCACTTCATACCCTTCGTTATGAAGCATTAAGGCAGTAACAGTACTGTCTATACCACCACTCATTGCCACTAAAACCTTTCCTTTCCGGCTCATGTTTAATTTTAAATTAATCGGCAAATTTACAAAAACGAGGTTTAGAAATTTCTATTTCAGTAGTCGTATGGCCGTATTAACGTTTCGATTAACGGAAATAAATTAAGTGAGATCTTTGTAAGAACCTGCTTTCTCTCCGATTAATTTTTAGGCTGTTATCATGGCTTTTGTAACTTGTATGCGTTCACTTAGAAGCTGTTTAAAATTAATTTGAAACTTTGATTTTGAAACTGAAGATGCCATTTGTACCTAAGATGAAGTGATTGCGACCCCGCAAGAATGATGGGGCAGGCTGCAAGAATGAAGCTATGGAAAACACCTGATGGTATTTTAAAATAATGGTTTTAAACAGCCACTCACACCTTGTCATTTTAAACAAATAGCTTTTATGCCCTCTACTTTCAAGCCGGTTATTTTATTGCTAATCCTTATCGGTTGTTCTTTGCTTCAACCCAAATTATATGCACAACAAAGTATTGTGCAATATTTATCGGGCACTGATAAGGACCATACCGTGCCATGGGATTTTATGTGTACAAGCGGTATGAACAGTAATAAATGGTCAAAGATTGCAGTGCCATTCTGCTGGGAGCAACAAAGTTTTGGAACATTTAATTACAGCAGCGATAAATTAAACGCCGATGAAAAAGGTTTTTATAAAGTTGAATTTGATACCGATCCGGCCTGGAAAAACAAAAGAGTTTTTCTTGTTTTTGAAGGCGTGATGACGGATGCTGAAGTAAAGGTTAACGCTCAATTGGCAGGCCCGGTACACCAGGGTGCATTTACACAATTCAGGTACGATATTACTGATATTGTTACCGATAAGCAACGCAACCAACTGGAGGTAATGGTCAGTAAAAAGTCTGCTAACGAGTCGGTAAACCGTTCGGAAAGGCAGTCGGATTTTTGGTTGTTTGGAGGCATTTACCGGCCAGTATTTTTAGAAGTGGTACCACAGACTTTTATAAAAAGAGTGGCCGTAGATGCAAAGGCAGATGGAAAGTTTGGTATGCAGGTTTTTACTAAAAGCACTACGCCGAAACAGATCGTCGAAGTACAGTTGCAGCAACTTGATGGCAGACCAGTTGGTAAGCCCTTCAGCGTAAAAGCTTCAGACAGTATTTATCTTACTCAAAACATACCCGGCGTTAAAAACTGGAACCCGGAGCAACCCAATTTGTACAATGCCATCATCTTAATAAAAGAAGGAACAAAAACCATACATACCATTAAACAACGCTTTGGTTTTAGAACGGTTGAGTTCAGGCAGCACGATGGCTTTTATGTAAATGATGTAAGAATAATTATGAAGGGAGTCTGCCGGCATAGCCAATGGCCTGAGAGCGGACGAACACTTGGCAGGCAGGTGCACCTGATGGATATTGGTCTCATTAAAGACATGAACATGAATGCAGTTCGTATGTCGCACTACCCGCCCGATCGGGAGTTTTTAGATTTATGTGATAGTCTTGGTTTGTTTGTTATAGATGAATTAACGGGCTGGCAAAAAGCGTACGATACATTGCCGGGTAGAAAATTACTAAAGGAAATGGTGCTTCGCGATGTAAACCATCCCAGCATTATTATTTGGGCCAATGGCAACGAGGGTGGATGGAACAGAGCGCTCGATCATGATTTTGACTGGTACGATCCGCAGCATCGGTTTGTAATGCATCCGTGGGAGAAATTTAATGGTACAGAAACAAAGCATTATCCTGACTTTAACTATGTAGCAAACTCAGTATTGTATGGTGATGAAGTGTATTACCCTACCGAGTTTATGCATGGTTTATACGATGGTGGCCATGGCGCAGGACTGGATGATTTTTGGAACGAGATGAATAAGCACAAGCATTTTGCAGGTGCCTTTTTATGGTCGTTGCACGACGAAGGTGTGGTACGTACCGACAAGGGTGGGGCCATAGATATTGCAGGTAATTTAGCGCCTGACGGTATTGTTGGGCCGCACCGGGAAAAGGAGGCAAGTTATTATACCATTAAAGAAATTTGGTCCCCGGTACACATAACCGATCAAACTATTTCACCACAGTTTACCGGAAGGTTGCAGGTTGAAAACCGTTACCTCTATACCAGCCTGAGGCAGTGTAAATACACCTGGAGAACGGTAAGCTTTCCATTACCGACATCAGCAAGTCAGCAGGCAAATACTGTAGCAAAAGGAGCAGGTGTTTTGCCCACACTACTACCAGGTAACAGAGGTTATATGCAGTTGAATAATTTTTCTAGTGCCTCTCTGCAAGGCGCAGATGTTTTATATGTAACCATTGTGAATGCATCCGGCGATACGGTTATAAATCGAAGTTGGGCATTACGTACCGGCAAACAAAACCTTCCCGGCTATAGTCCGTCAACTAAGGCTGTAGAGGTATCAGAAAATGACAATCTTTTAAGCATTAGCTGCGATGGCGTAGGCTATGCCTTCGACAAAGCAACCGGCTTTCTTACACAGGTAAATAATGGAAAAAAGATGCTATCTATTAGCGGTGGTCCGGCTCTTGCCGGGGCCGAAGCAACATTAACAGGCATGCTATACAACCGGCAGGGTGACAGTGTTATACTGGATGTAAATTATAAGATTACAAACGGCTCATACAAGGTGCAATGGATATTTAAAGCTGGCAAGCCTGCACAACTCAATTATACTTATTCATTAAAAGGCCCTCAGGACTTTATGGGTATCACCTTTAATTATCCTGAAACAAATATTACCGGCATGCGCTGGCTGGGGCAGGGGCCATACAGGGTTTGGAAGAACAGGATGAAGGGGCAACAGTATGGTGTTTGGCAAAAAGATTACAACAATACCATCACTGGCGAAAGCTGGCTGTACCCTGAATTTAAAGGCTGGCATGCCGACGTGGGATGGGTGACTATTCAAAATAATGAAGCTGACTTTACGGTATACATTGGCAATGAAAATATCTTCTTACAAATGTTGCAACCACAAAAACCAAAAGGTGCAAAAAATGATAATACCAGTCCACCCTTCCCCGCAGGGAGTATTGGATTTATGCATGCCATATCTGCCATAGGTACCAAGTTTCAACCCGCAGAAGTAATGGGGCCGCAAAGCCAGAAAAACATGCAGTTGAATTATGCTCCGCTTATTGGCACCTTGTATTTTGATTTCAGATAAAGGTTATGGAAGCTAAAGTTCTCAAGGGGTAAAAAAGTGCGTTTATTTTTTTCGTACCAGGCTGTATATCTCTTATGGGTCATTGTTGCGTCGCGGTTCAAACGCATTTTTTAATAGCGGCGTGGCAGTTTATCCTGAGCCTGTCGAAGGGTCGCACTCTTACAGTTTATTCTTTAATGAGGTATAAGTATCTGTCACTAATTTATCCCTTGCGAAGTTTAAAATGCAGGATTGGCAGAACCTGAATAGAATGAAAACTTGTTGCAATCAATGATCTGGTTGCAAGTAAGGGCATCATTAATTTTTATCCTGCATGTTAACCATGCTTTGAATTACGGTAAACAATATTTATATTTCCACGCCATCCTTTTTACCCTAAAACTTAAAACTTACTTTAATGAAAACAACCTTTGGTTTTTGCCGAAGCCAACAAAGCTTTTTTGGCTGGTTTAAAATCGTCATAACGCTTCCAATTATTGCATTGGTAGCTATTCAATGTAAACCCAAAACCAGCCGTACAGGCAAAGAACCCACACCGGGTGGCTCAGACTCTTCGCAATACCTGTACAGGTTAAGGTTGCCCGTTACGGACTACGACACACTTAAAGCTTACGGTGGCGATGGATTGGTGCTTCAATTTTTTTACCCCGCTTCAGGCAACTGCAGCTCGCCAACCTTATATGCTTATGCAATGAAAACCGGGCACCAGTCCGTAGGTAAGCCGCCCATACAATTGCAATACGATTCAATAACTACAGAGCCTTTCCGCGGTAGGTCGCAGGTATTGGGCGACCAGTCTGTACGTTACGATTCGATTGACAATGTTTTGGGTCTGGTACCGGGGGGATATGCCAATAAAAATTACTACCTCGTTTTCACTCCTAAATTCTATCCCGGCAATCCACATGTGTATTACGAAATCCAGGTCTCCGGCAGCGGCCTTACACCAACAAGGCCAACAAAGTCCGATCCTTCTCCTCCTTATTCGTCATTTTAATATATGCCTGTTAATTTAAAATTGATTTTGGGATGGTCCGAAGCCTGGGCACTGATCATTCCGGTAACTGTTCTTCTTTACAAAAAAAAGCAACCGGATTATTTAAAACCGGTTGTAGTTTATACATGGTTGGCTTTGGTATTGAATATTTTCCAGGATACCATAGCCAACCTTAAATTAGTCCTTCACTTTCCGCATTGGCTGCAAACAAATAACTATGTATACAATGTACATAGCATTGTAAGGTTTGCCTGTTTCAGCCTGTTTTTCCTTGGGTTAAACCAGCCTTTTTTTAAAAATATAAAGCGAATAATTCCTATATTTTTTTACCTGTTTGTAGTTATAAACTTTACGTTTTTTGAAGCCTTCTTCCGGTTTTCTCCCTTAAGTAGTCGCTTACTTACAACGGAAGCATACCTGTTACTGGTGTATTGCATTTTATATTACCTGTACCGCATAAATTATGATGATGAACCAAAAATCAGGTCTCCTCATTTTTGGGTGGTAACAGGCTTAAGCTTTTATGTTGCCGTAGGCTTTTTCATATTTTTATTTCAAAACACACTGGTTAAACAATTAGAGCATTTTGCTATCTCCATTTGGCGTGTGCACGATGTAGCTTACATTATTTTTTGCATTTTACTTGCAATGGCTTTTGCTGAAGCAGGAAAAAAGCAACCCTTTGTGCAACATGCTATCACCAGTATTCATTAGTTATACCAAAACAGGGTAGTGTAATATTCTCCTTATCACTATTGTTTTTCTATTGATATTTTTGTTGCATGCAGAAGCAGGTAATTGTAATAAAACTGGGTACGGCTGCCATAACGCAAACCACCGGCATCATCAGCCGGCCGGTGATTAAAAAAGTTGCCGCAGGTATAGCTGAGTTAACAAAAACATTTAATGTGGTATTGGTATCAAGTGGTGCTGTAGGCAGTGGTAAATCTTTTATTCATAATTATAAAGGCACCCTTACCGAAAAAAAAGCAGCCGCAGCTATAGGTAATCCTATCCTGATACAATTGTATCAAAAGTATTTTGCTGCATATAAAATACCTGTTGCACAAGCCCTGTGCGAACGCCATCACTTTAGTAACCGGTCGCAGTTTTTACAACTAAAAGAAACCTTTGAGACTTTCTGGAACAATGGTATTATACCGGTAGTAAACGAAAATGACCTGGTGAGTAATGTTGAAATTAAGTTTTCGGATAATGATGAACTGGCTACTTTAATTGCCGTGGGATTAAATGCCCAAACGCTTATCATTTGCACCTCTGTGGGTGGTTTTATGAATGATAAAAAGGAGATTTTACCAATTGTTGAAAGTATTGACCCTACCATTATGGGTTATGTAAGCAGCGATAAAAGTCCGCTGGGTCTCGGTGGCATGTTGTCAAAACTTACGTTTGCAAGGTTAGCTGTGTCGTTAGGTATTCAGGTTATTATTTGCGGCCTTAACGGTAAAGAACCTTTTGCAACGGCTTTAGCCGGAACAAATGGAACCACCTTTACTGCACAAACCAGCAACCTTAAAGCCAGGCAAAAATGGCTGGCCAGTGGATCCATTACATTTGGTAGCCTTACGGTTGATAAGGGAGCTGTGAAAGCATTGCATCAACGCCGTAGCTTATTAAATGTAGGTATAGTTTCAGTTACCGGAAAATTTGAAACCGGTGAGGTGGTGCAGTTGATGGATGAAGATGGCAAAATTGTGGGTGTGGCCAAAGTACGTTTAGGGTCAGCACAAATATTACAAAGCCTTACTCTCAAAAACGTGATGACAGCTCATGCTGATGACATGGTGATGTTTTAAGGAAAAAGTAAAAAGTAAAAAGCAAAAAGTAAAAATTTAAAAGTAAAAAGCAAAAAGCAAAAAAATTTAAAAGATCAATCGATACTAACAAGGAGCATGCAACGACAAACATCCAACTATCGATTAATAACCATGGATTACCGGCATCTCACATTCAAAATCTCACATTCAACATTTAAAATTCAACATTCAACATTAAATGGTTCTATTTCAACAACCCCTTTACCTCGTTCAACTTCATAAGGGCTTCAACGGGTGTTAGGCGGTTGATGTCAATATCATTCAGCATTTTTCTTATCTCATCAAAGGTTTCGCTGTGGGCATCAAAAATACTTAGCTGCATTTTGGGGACCACCAGTTTTTTAATGTTACCTGCCAGCTTATCTCCCTTGTTTTCATGGGTGTCATTTTCATCGGCATCAACATGCTTGCTTTCTAATTGTTGCAAAACTTCATTGGCTCTGTCAATCAATTTTGGAGGCATGCCGGCCATTCGTGCTACATGTATACCAAAGCTGTGGGTGCTGCCGCCCGGCGCTAACTTGCGTAAGAAAATAATTTTATTACCTACTTCTTTATTGGTTACTTGATAGTTTTTAACGCGGGGGAGTTTGTTCTCCAGTTCATTCAATTCGTGGTAATGCGTGGCGAATAAAGTCTTGGGTGCATGTGGCGAGCCATGTAAAAATTCAACGATGCTCCACGCTATGCTGATGCCGTCGTAAGTGCTGGTACCCCTGCCAATTTCATCCAACAAAACAAGACTACGTGCCGTTAAATTATTGATGATACTGGCAGTTTCATTCATCTCCACCATAAACGTACTTTCCCCGCCGCTCAGGTTATCGCTGGCACCTACACGTGTAAAAATTTTATCAGTTAGGGGTATGTTGGCCGAAACTGCCGGTACAAAACTACCCATGTGAGCCATCAGTGTAATCAAGGCAGTTTGCCTTAGTAAGGCGCTCTTGCCACTCATATTGGGCCCGGTTAAAATAATAACCTGTTGCCCTTCCGGGTCAAGCGAAATGTCATTGGAAACATAGCTTTCGCCAACAGGCAGGTTACGCTCAATCACCGGGTGACGGCTATCTTTTATGTCAAAATGTAACCCATTGTGCAGGGTGGGTTTTTTGTAATTAAACTGCAAGGCATTTTGTGCAAAACAACCCAGGCAGTCCAGTATGGCAAGCACATTACCATTAACCTGCATGGGTGCAATAAAGTCCTGCAGTTCCAATAACAGGTGGTCGTACAGGTTTTGTTCGATGGTTAAAATTTTGTCTTCGGCACCCAGTATTTTTTCTTCGTAAACCTTTAGTTCAGGAGTAATGTAACGTTCGCAATTTGCCAGCGTCTGTTTGCGCATCCAGGTTTCGGGCACTTTGTTTTTGTGCAGGTTTGTAACCTCCAGGTAGTAACCAAACACATTATTAAAGCCCACTTTTAAAGAGGATATGCCGGTAACTTCGCTTTCTTTTTGTTGTAGCTGAAGAAGGAAATCTTTACCTGTACTGGCAATGTTCCGCAGTTCATCCAGCTCAGCATGTACACCTTTTTTTATAATCCCACCTTTCGATAGCAGTACCGGGGGATTGTCGTCAATCTCTTTTAAGATTTTTTCTAAAATATAGTGGCAGGGATTAAGCGAATCCGCCAAACGTTTTAAATAATCGTTTGATGCCTGTATGCCTAATGTGCGGATGGCTTCCACCTGTTGAAGTCCCCTGGCTATTTGCAAAACCTCCCGTGGATTTATCTTCTTCAATGGAATTTTGCTCACCAGCCTTTCAATATCGCCAGACTGTTTTATGTGTTGAGCAATCGCTATTCTTAGCTCAACTTCTTTAATTAAAAATTCAACCAGCTCAAGCCGTTCGTTTATTTTATCAATGTCTTTTAATGGCAAAACAATCCATCGTTTCATCAGTCGTGCGCCCATGGGACTAACGGTGTTATCAATCACCTGTAACATGCAGCAGCCATTTTCCACACCACTGCCCAGTAGTTCAAGATTACGAATGGTAAAGCGGTCCATCCACAAATGCTCTTCTTTATTTAGCCGCTGTATCGAAGTGATGTGTTGAAGATTGGGATGCTCGGTATCTTTTAAATAGTGGAAAATAGCACCGGCGGCAACTACAGCCAGCTGCATGCCATCAACCCCAAATCCTTTTAGCGAATGTGTTTGAAAATGCTTGAGTAAGCACTCCTGCGCATAGGTTCCGTCAAACACCCAGCTATCCAGTGTATAGGTATAAAATTTTGCACCGAAGGTTTCTTTAAAGTGTTTTTGATAGTTGCGCTGGTAAATTACCTCTGCAGGTTTCAGGCTTTGCAATAGCTTGTCAATGTATTCTTCATCGCCTTCGCTAACAAACATTTCGCCGGTCGAAATATCCAGCAAGGCAATACCTGCAACTCCGTCGGTAAAATGAATAGCAGCTAAAAAATTATTGCTGTTATGTTCCAGCATTTTATCGCCACTGGCCGTGCCTGGTGTAACCATTTCAGTAACACCACGCTTCACAATTCCTTTTGCTTGTTTGGGGTCTTCCAACTGGTCGCAAATAGCCACTCGATGGCCTGCCTTTACCAGCTTGTGCAGGTAGGTATCTAATGCATGATGCGGAAAGCCGGCCAGTTCGCTACTGAAAGCAGCGCCATTATTTCGTTTGGTTAAAGTAATGCCCAACACCCTGCTGGTCACAATGGCATCTTCGCCAAACGTTTCGTAAAAATCGCCCACCCTAAAAAGCAATATGGCATCAGGATATCGCTTCTTGATGGCATTGTGTTGCTGCATTAAGGGTGTTTCTGCACTGCTTTTAGCCATGGGCGACAAAAATAGTTGAATGGGAGAAAGTATGAAGCGAAAAGTCAGTAGTCAAAGGTTCTTAGTCCATAGTCTATGGTCGATAGTCCATAGTCCATAGTCGATAGTCCATAGTCGATAGTCCATAGTCGATAGTCCATATTCGATAGTTCATAGTCGATAGTCCGTGGTCCATAGTCGATAGTCCATGGTCCATAATCAATAGTCCATGATCAATGGTCCATGGTCAATGGTCAATGGTCAATAGTCAATAGTCATTGGGTCACTGGTGGTAAAACTTATAGAGATAAAGATTTTGAAAGTATGAATTTAGGGATTGGTTCTTTAGGCATCATCATTGCCCTTTCGAAAGCTACCTTTATAAAAGTTATTTTTGACAGTAAATTGCGGGGGGAGGTCGCAGTTCTTTCAACGGAGAATCAGAGTGAAGTAGCCCTCATTTCAAATAATCATTAACCTTTTGTTGAATAAATTTCTTAACCCCGTTCCATGTCTGACCTTTAAGGCTTACGGGTGCTTCACTTTCTTCTGCATCGATAAAGTAGGTTAAAGCAAACGGGACTGAAACCAATAGTTGTTGAGAGGGATATTTTTGAGTATAAAATTTTATGAAATCTTCGACTGTGTATTGCTTAAGTAATTCAGCAATATCCCAGAAATCTTTTTTAACGCCTCTTTTCATAATGGCTGCAATTTTCATCGCCATTAAATCGGGAACACTAAACATTCTGACACCATCTATTTCCTGTACTCTTTCAATCAATGGATGATAATGATGTTTAACAAAGTCCACTTTTACATCATCTATGTAACCAAAAAGACCAATCGGATTGTTTGTATTTCTATAGGTAAAACCTGTAAAATTTTTACTCAAAGGCGCAACGATCGTTTCATTTTTAAATTCTGTAGTTGAAAATAAATCAAGGTCAATCGATAGGCGGTGTCCAAAATATAGTGCAAGTGCCGTGCCGCCTACCAGTGAAAAATCCTGCAATTCAGGAATGAGCATCATCTTTTTTAGTATGTCCAGTGCATTTGGTTGGACTGTGCTAAGTTGTAGCATTTATAGTCGGTTA
>JAJAYD010000288.1 GCA_026786345.1 Chitinophagaceae bacterium | reverse complement strand
TCATTGGTAAGTACCTGCAACAAAAACAATACGACGAATACCTGGCAATACCGGAGCAATCCACCGAGAAACCATGGCCTGGATTTAAGGCCAGAACCTCTACTGGTATGGAATTATTGCATGCTACTGGTAAGTAACGGTAAGCTATATCCATCGTGTTTTGCACCTTGAATGCAAGTGTAAAAAACATTTATGCTAATAATGAAAGAATTGGTAACTAACTCTGTGCTCCACTTAAAAGGCCCTATGGGAAAGACCACTTTGTTCCGACGAATTTTTTATGATAAACATTTGTCCACGAACCGTTGTATCTCTTTTGCATACTTTTTTTCTTTGCAAAGTATAATCTGTTAAGCAGTCTTCTTTCGAAGGCTCCACTTCAGCATGCAATCATTTGCCTTTTGTAAGTATCTTTTAAAACTTGCCTGCATTGTTTTCATTGGCAGTCCTTCGGTGCCTTAAAATTTAATAGCTTACTTTCGCCGGTCATAAAACTATTTATCGCTGGTTAACTGCCCGTTGAATAGCCCGAATACAAGTAAATGAAAGTAGGTTTTGTAAATATTTTTGGTAAGCCAAATGCTGGAAAAAGTACCCTTCTCAATGCATTGATTGGTGAGAAAATGGCCATTGTAAGTCCCAAAGTGCAAACTACCCGCCATCGTATCAAGGCTTTTCTAAATAAAGAAAACGAATACCAAATTATCTTTTCTGACACTCCCGGAATAATTGAACCCAAATATAAGCTGCACGAAAAAATGATGAAGGCAGTTAAAGGAAGCCTTGAAGATGCTGATGTTGCCCTGCTGTTGGTAGATGTAAAAGAGAACTGGCATGAGGTAGACGAAATTTTCAATTCTCTCAGGCTTAAGGTTCCAGCCATTGTGGTAACAACAAAGATAGATACCGCCAAACCCGGTAAAATCGAGGAGGCCAAAACGTTCTTTTCAACCAAACCTTATTGCAAGGAGTGGCTGGGTATTTCGGTAACCAAAGAGCTAAACCTGGATACACTCCTTCAAAACATATTGCGGTATTTGCCTAAAGGCGAACCATTTTATAACGAAGATGATCTTACAGATTTACCTACAAAGTTTTTTATGGGCGAAATGGTGCGGGAAAAGATTTTCCAGTTATATGGAGATGAAATACCTTATCATACTACCGTTTTAATCAACGAGTACAAAGAGAAAGAATCTCTCGTTAAGATACAGGCCGATATTATTGTTCAACGCGAAACACAGAAGGCTATTGTTATAGGTGAAGGTGGTAAAATGATTAAACAACTGGGAACATTGGCCCGTGAAGACATGGAGAAATTTATTGGTCAAAAGGTATTTCTTCAACTGTTTGTAAAAGTAAAAGATAAGTGGAGAGACAATGAGTTGAAACTTAAGGAGTATGGGTATAATGGATAGGAGAAGTAAGTCGTAAGTATTAAGTCGTAAGTAGTAAGTCATAAGCAGTAAGTAGTAAGTATTAAGTCATAAGTAGTAAGTCATAAGTAGTAAGTCATAAGTCGTAAGTATTAAGTCATAAGCAGTAAGTAGTAAGTATTAAGTCATAAGTAATAAGTCATAAGTAGTAATTATAAAGGAAAAAGTAAAAAGGAAAAATTAGGAAGGAGAAAGTAGAGAACTGAGGTTATTTAAGATGAATTGGATGGTGAGAACAACAATTAGATAGAAAACGTAAGCAGGACAGTCTTACTTCATTTTGAAAAAAATTGAAAAAAGTGTTACAGCACATCCAAAAAATCTCACCTTTTTTGGTTTATAAATTAATAAAAAAATGGGATTTACAGTTGCAATAGTAGGTAGGCCTAATGTAGGCAAGAGTACGTTTTTTAATCGGCTTTTAGAACAACGCAAGGCGATCGTTGATGATGTTAGCGGTGTAACACGTGACCGGCAATATGGCGTGGCCGAATGGACCGGCAAAAGCTTTAATGTGGTTGATACCGGTGGTTTTGTACCCAACAGTGCCGACATTTTTGAAACTGAAATACGTAAGCAGGTAAAGTTTGCGATAGATGAAGCCAATGCCATGATTTTTATGGTGGATGTTACTACAGGTATAACTGATCTGGATATGGCAATGGCCGATTTATTACGCCGCTCTGCTAAACCGGTTTACCTGTGTGTTAATAAAGTTGATAACAGTGCCCGTCTACTGGATGCAACCGAATTTTATAGCCTTGGTTTCGAAAATATATTTTTTGTCAGCAGCATAAGTGGCAGCGGCACAGGCGAAATACTTGATGCCATTACCACGCTGATACCTGATGATGGAACTGACGAATTTGCCGCTACTGAAGGATTGCCAAAATTTGCTATCATCGGTCAGCCCAATGTTGGCAAGTCTTCTTTATTAAATGCATTGGTAGGCCAGGAGCGAACCATTGTAAGTGAAATTGCAGGTACCACCCGCGATACCATTCACACGCATTACAAGCTTTTTCAGAAAGAATTTTTTCTGATAGATACAGCGGGTATCAGGCGAAAAAACAAGGTAAACGAAGACCTTGAGTTTTATTCTGTAATTAGGGCAATCAAAGCCATGGACGACGCTGATGTATGCCTTTTGTTGATAGATGCCACCAATGGCATTACCGCCCAGGACCTAAATATTTTTAGCCTGGCTCATAAAAAAGGTAAGGGTCTTGTTGTGTTGGTAAACAAATGGGATCTGATGGACAAACAAACCAACACCGCCAGGGACTACGAGAAACTACTTAAAGAAAAATTGGCACCTTTTACCGATGTGCCCATTATGTTTATTTCGGTAACAGAAAAAATGCGCATCTTTCAGGCGATGGAAAAAGCACTTGAAGTTTATGAAAATAAAATAAGGAAAGTACCTACTTCGCAATTGAACGAGATTATGTTAAAGGCAGTTGAAGCTTACCATGCCCCTGTGGTAAGAGGTAATGCTGTTAAGATTAAGTATGTTACGCAGTTGCCTACCCATGTTCCATCGTTTGCTTTCTTTGCTAATTATCCTGACGATATTAAGACGCCTTACCGTAATTACCTCGAGAATAAATTGAGAGAAAACTTCAGTTTTACAGGTGTTCCAATCAGGATTTACTTTAGAAAAAAGTAAAAATGTTAGGGAGACGTTGGTTTTATTGATCATTTAGTTTTATTTGGAAAATTGAACACGCATATTATCTTCGCTGCGTTAATTAAATGCAAACCAAAACAAATACAATGAAAAAATTCTTAGCTATCATCGCTTTAGCCGGTGTGTTTACCGCTTGCGGAAACGGAAGTGGATCTTCTACAACAACTGACAGCACCTCTATGGACAGCAGCTCAATGATGCAATCTCCAATGACCGATACTTCTTCACATATGATGGGTGATTCGTCTTCAATGATGGGCGATAGTTCCAAAATGATGAGCGACAGCGCACATAAATAGTTTAGGTTGATAACTTAAATAAAAAAACCCTGCAAATTTTGCGGGGTTTTTTATTTTGTTTATTAATTGAGAGTGCGATTTAAATTATTTTATTTCCCATACAAGGGCACTGGCTCCAAGTACCGCAGAATCGGCTTCCTTCAGTTCGCTAAATATTAGTTTTACTTTATCCCTGAAAATGGGTAACACATTATGCTCCATGTGTTGCCTGGTAGGTTTTAAAATTAAATCGCCGGCTTTACATAATCCACCAAACAAAATAACAGCCTCCGGCGATGAAAACATTACAAAATTGGCCATTGCTTTTCCCAATACTTCACCTGTAAACTGGTACACCTCGTTGGCAAGTTTATCTCCCTGCTCTGCACATTCAAATACTATGCGGCTGTCAAGTTCACTTTCCGGATATTTACGCATAAGGCTCTTTTCGTCCGGGTTTTTATGCAACAGCTCAATGGCAGTTAATCGTACGCCGGTTGCGGAGCAATAAGCCTCCAGGGAGCCTTCCATATTGGTGCCCCAATGTCTTCGTCCATTTGGAATAATGATGGTATGACCCAACTCGCCGGCAAAACCATCATGGCCTAAAACCAACTGACCATTACTTACAATTCCGCTGCCTACACCCGTACCCAGCGTAATCATTATAAAATCCTTCATTCCTTTTGCTGCACCATACATCATTTCGCCTACCGCTGCGGCGTTGGCATCATTGGTTAATGCACAGGGCAAATTAAATTTTTCTGTTATCAGTTCTGCCAGCGGCACAATGCCCTTCCATTTTAAATTAGGAGCATATTCAATGGTTCCCTTGTAATAATTTCCGTTTGGGGCTCCAATGCCTATTCCATGTATCATTTTAATACCACCCACCTGGTCAATGGCAGGAGCCACTGCATCATATAAGGCATCAATGTATTCAGTAACATTGTCGTATTTACTGGTTGAAATGGCGCCCCGGTATTTTATTTCACCTCTATGGTCTACCAACCCAAAAGTTGAATTGGTTCCTCCAGTATCTACACCTATGGCTAATTGTTGCGAAGCAGGCGTTACAGGCTGGATCATCTTTCTAAATAAGATTTTAGCGGTTAAAAGAAAATCTTTTATTACTATAAAAGATTGTGTTGCTTCATTTATGTTTTGCGGGTTTCTGCCAAATTATTTCGAAGTGTTACTTTCTAACTCGTGTGCACTTTCGGGTGCAAAGGCTAAGGAATCCATTTCGGATGAGGGTACATCATAATCAATACCTTGTTTTCGAAGTATACCTTTTACAACAAATGCAAATACTGCCAGGTACAAAAAGCAGGCAACCGGCACCCAGTACGATTCGTGAATACCGGCACCGGATACCGGATTGTTAGATTGGAGGTAGTCTGCAAGTTTTCCTTGCAATGGAGGAATAATACCACCTCCTAAAATCATCATAATAAGAAAAGCAGAACCCTGGCTGGTATACTTGCCAAGCCCGGCAACTGATAAACTAAATATACAAGGCCACATAATAGAACAAACCAATCCACCACTTAAGAATGCATATATAGCCACCGTACCTGTTGACATTACGCCAATTACCATTGCCGCTACGCCAAGTATACTAAACACCAGTAATGTTCTTGCAGGATTTTCTTTACTGATAAAGAATGCAACGATTTGTATCAACACACAAACTACATACAGGTATAAAAGACTCATGTCGTTTTGTGCAATAGAGTTTACACCTATTACTACACCAAACGCAACAAGGGGAACTACTGCCAGCAAAATTTTATTGGTCGATTTACTAAAGTTAAATACTGATATAGATCCGGCCCAGCGACCAATCATCATACTACCCCAATACATCGACACAAATGGTGCAGCCTGCGATGGCTGGTAACTTCCAAATGCCGGATGAGATAACAATTCGCTCAGGTTACTTACGATGGTTACTTCAGCGCCAACATATAAAAAAAGCGCTAACATGCCCAATACCATTTGCGGATATTTCATAGCTCCCCAGCCATCAGGATTTTTCTTGGCGCTCATGTACGAGGCTACCAGGCCAACAACTACCACAGCAAGGGCGCCAAATAACCATTTCATTCTATAGGTTTCCATGCTATGTTTTACCTCGGCAGTAGCATTGGAAAGATCGGTTTTGTAACTATTAAAAACAGGCGTAAACATAATGATCAACAGGCCCGTCATGATTAATAAAGTATACAAAGCTTTATTTGCTTTCTCTGTTTTTTCAATCATAATACCGGGTGGCACTTTCTTCGAAAAATAAAATAAAGCAGCAGCGCCAATAAACAAACCACCCACACATGCGTATAAAACAATAACCTTATCAAGTGTAAGAGCCGCAATTTGCTCTTGTGTAAGTGCAGCAGTTGATCCAAACAAAGCCAGCGCAACAATGATAGGGCCTATCATTGTGCCAAACGAGTTGATACCTCCACCCAGGTTAACCCTGCTTGTACCGGTTGAGGGATCGCCCAGCGTGATAGCAAATGGTTGCGCAGCCGTTTGTTGCAGCGAGAAACCAAGTGCTACTACAAATAAGCCGGCCAACATGCCGGTAAACGTATCTGCATTCACAGCTATGATCATAGCTATTGCACCTAACGCAGAAAACAGCAAACCGTAAACGATGCTTTTCTTATATCCCCATTTACCTACAAGGTCTTTACCGCCAAAAGAGCCATAAGCAAAAAATGCCAGTGCACCCAGGTAATAAGCACCATAAAAAGCAAAGTCAATTAACTGGCTTTGAAACTGATCGAGCTTGAAATAATTTTTACAAAACGGTATAAATACACTGTTACCTGCTGCTATAAATCCCCAGAAGAAAAATACAGTTACCAATGTGCCTAAAGCTCCGTAGTTTGTTGGTATTCCTTGAGATTCTATTTTTTGTGAAGAAGATAAATTTACCGTTGCACCTGCCATATGGAAGAAATTTAGAAATGAAAGTAAAAGAAAATTTATTAAGAAGTAAATATTGAATATTGTTTGCTAATAACAAAATGATTGTTAATTTGATTTTTATTTAAAATTGCCAATGGAAATACTTCATGTGAGCGCAGAATGTTACCCTGTTGCCAAGGCAGGTGGTTTGGGTGATGTGGTTGGAGCGCTGCCTAAATATCAACTTAAATCAGGGCACACAGCTAAGGTTATTATGCCTATGTATCGTACCAAATTTTTGTACGAAAACGAATGGGAGGTTCACTCTAAAGGCAATACCAATTTAGGAGAACGTTTCTTTGATTATACCATTATAAAAGAGCGCAGTAATAAGCTTGGTTTCGACCTTTATCTTGTTGACATAAATGGCTTACTCGACCGCGAAAAGATATATGGTTACGATGATGATGTGGAGCGTTTCACTGCTTTTCAAATAGCCGTGGTACATTGGGTAAGCCGGTGGGCGCATAGGCCTGATGTTATACATTGTCACGACTCACATACGGGTCTTATACCCTTTATGATGAAGTATTGTTATGGCTTTCAATCTTTAAAATCTGTACCCTCTGTTATAACCATTCACAATGCACAATACCAGGGCTGGATAAGTTGGGATAAGGGCAGGTACATACCGGAATATGATAGTTGGAAGAAAGGAATGCTTGAGTGGGAAGGAACTATTAATCCACTGGCAAGTGGAATTAAATGTGCCGATAAAGTAACCACTGTAAGCGGGAGTTATCTTGAAGAATTAAGAAGTTATGCAAACGGTTTAGAACGTTTGTTTGAATACGAAAGAGGCAAATGCACCGGTATATTAAATGGAATTGACACGGAAGTTTGGGACCCTGCAACCGACACTTATATATCCGAAAATTACCAGATCAGCACTGTTAAAGAAGGCAAGCAAGCCAATAAAAAAATACTCTGCGAAAGGTTTGGCTTAAACGAGGAGCTTCCTTTGTTTGTGTTTATAGGAAGGTTGGTAGGAGAGAAGGCTGCCGACATTTTACCCGATAGCATTATGGCTTCTATTTATGGTTTGCCGGGCAAGGTTTCTTTTTTAATATTAGGAAGTGGCGAGCCACATGTTGAGTGGCAACTGAGCAACATGATCAATCATTACCCCGGTTATTACAATGCTATGATTGGTTACAATGAGCAATTGAGTCACCAGATGTATGCCGGTGCAGATTTTTTACTTATGCCCAGCAGGGTAGAGCCTTGTGGATTGAACCAAATGTACTCCATGCGCTATGGCACGGTGCCGGTAGTACGCAGTACAGGTGGTTTAAAAGACACTGTTGTTGATATGGGTGAACCCGGTGGCTACGGTATTCGGTTTAATCATGCTTCGGTAGGAGATATTACTTATTCCATTGAAAGAGGCGTGAACGTTTACAACGATGAAAGGCATTTTAACTGGATGCGTAAACGAATGATGCTGGCAGATAACAGTTGGGATAAAAGTGCACAACAATACATTGATTTATATTCAAGTCTTAAATAAAAATCCCACTAAATTCCGATACAATGAAAAGAGCAGTTTCTAAATCAGTAGTAGCAGTAATATTGGGTGGAGGAGCCGGTAGCCGGTTACATCCTCTTACCAGTAGCCGTAGCAAACCTGCCGTACCCATTGCCGGTAAATACCGGTTGGTTGATATACCCATAAGTAACTGCATAAACAGTAACATTAGCCGCATGTTTGTGCTAACGCAATACAACTCCACCTCGTTAAACAAGCACATAAAAAACACCTATCACTTTAGTGCTTTTGGTACCGGCTTTGTTGATATACTTGCTGCAGAGCAAACACCTGACAACAGCAATTGGTTCCAGGGTACAGCCGATGCAGTTCGCCAGTCTTTAAAGCACATTTTTAATTTTGAAAGTGAATACATATTGATTTTAAGTGGCGACCAGTTGTACCAAATGGATTTTGAAGAGATGGTGCAAAAACACATTGACGGTGGTTTTGACATAACACTTGCCACCATACCTGTTGCCGAAAAAGAAGCATCCGATTTTGGAATATTGAAAGCCGATGAAAACAATTTTATTACTTCGTTTATTGAAAAGCCCAAGAGAGAATTACTGGTAGACTGGACCAGCGAGACTGGTGAAGCAATGCGCAAAAAAGGTAAACATTACCTTGCCTCTATGGGTATCTACATCTTTAACAGGGATGTGTTGTCAAAGCTGCTTTTAGAAACCCATCCTGAGGCTACCGACTTTGGTAAAGAAATTATTCCAAATGCCATAGAAAATCAAAAAGTAGGCAGTTACCAGTACGAAGGATATTGGGAAGACATCGGGCAGATTGCTTCGTTTTTTGAGGCGAACTTATTGTTGACCGATGAAATTCCTCTTTTCAATTTATTCGACGACGATAACTCAGTTTACACCAGGCCCCGTATGTTACCCCCTGCAAAAATTAGTGGTACCACGCTTGAAAAAACCCTGATTGCAGAGGGTTCTATTATTCATGCAAGCAGGATCGAACACAGTGTAATTG
>JAJAYD010000287.1 GCA_026786345.1 Chitinophagaceae bacterium | reverse complement strand
CCATTGATGACTGTAAAGAAAAGCTTAAGTGAAGAGAGGAAGTATCATACTCATTCCTTTTTACTTTACTGACTTTAAAGGTTATAAACGCAGACCTGCAGTCATCGGGTCGTTAAATCAATCGCAAACGGGTGATTTTATTGTTGCCTTTATATCAACAATAATTCCTACAAACAACATCGTTCACAAAACCCATTTCATCGTAAAAAATGATGCGCCTTATTTTACAAATACAGGATTATTTACAACATCAATCATCAAGTGCGATAAGCTTATGACCATACATAAATCTATCATTGAGGGCATTTTGGGTGAAATCCCTCAGGAGATTTTATCGGTTTTAGATGACAAACTCAGAACAGCATTATCCCTTCAATAAGTAACAATGGAGATTCAATCAATAAAAAACAGGTTTGGAATTATAGGAAATTCTCCCGCACTCAACCATGCATTAAATGTAGCAGTGCAGGTGGCCAATACCGACTTAAGCGTTTTAATAGTGGGCGAAAGTGGCGTGGGTAAAGAGGTTTTTTCTCAAATCATTCATGCGCTTTCGGCACGTAAACACAACCCTTTTATTGCCGTTAACTGCGGCGCCATACCCGAAGGCACCATCGACAGCGAATTATTCGGCCACGAAAAAGGAAGCTTTACCGGTGCAGTTGACAGCCGCAAAGGTTACTTTGAAACCGTAAACGGCGGAACCATTTTTTTGGATGAAATTGGTGAGATGCCGCTTGGAACACAGGCCAGGTTGTTGCGTGTTTTAGAAACCGGTGAGTTTATAAGGGTTGGATCGTCAAAGGTGCAAAAAACCGATGTAAGAGTTATTGCCGCCACCAACCGGGAGTTATTAGAGTTTACGCAAAATGGCAAGTTCAGGGTAGATCTGTATTATCGCTTAAGCACCGTGCCCATAAGAGTGCCTTCGTTACGCGACCGTAAAGAAGACATCGGGATCTTATTCAGAAAATTTGTGGTTGATTTTGCCGAACGCTACAAAACTACACCCGTTCAACTGGACGATGCTGCAAGAAATTTGCTGGTGAATTATCCCTGGAAAGGCAATGTAAGAGAGTTGAAAAACATTGCCGAGCAGATCTCAGTTTTAAGCATTGAGAAACAAGTGGGCCTTAACGAGATAAGCAAATTTTTACCCGAGGCATCCAACTACAACCGCTTGCCGGTGCTGGCTCATAATAACTCCGTTCAGGGTAGCTTTGGTCATAACGAGTTTGCAAACGAAAGAGAAATTCTATACAAGCTTTTCTTCGACATGAAAAAGGATGTAACAGAATTGAAGAAGATGTTTTTAGAGATTTTGCAAAACCCCCACACTGCCAATGCAGCGGCAGCATTTACACGAGAATCGTTAATGCACGACAATATCAGTCACGAACATACCCCGGCAATTCAATCACCCATAAACCAGCCCGCTACTGTCAGTCACCAGCCGGTTATTTATCACGACGAAATTCACCATCACGAAGAGGTGGAAGAATCGTTGAATATAATGGACAAGGAAAAAGAGTTGATCATTAAAGCGCTGAAAAAACATAAGGGCAAAAGGAAAGATGCTTCGTCTGATTTAGGCATCAGCGAAAGAACATTGTACCGCAAGCTGAAAGAGTACGACATAGACGATTAACGGTGAACACTAAAGGCTTAAAGCTAAAGGCGGAAGGCAGAAGGTAAAAGGCTTAGGCCGAATATTAAAGGTGTATGGCTTAAGGCAACCAATTGAGGGATAGAAGTAAAAGGACGATAACCTTTTTTGTAAAGTGTAACAATTGTTTCTTTTTAAAATTTTGAATATAATTGAACCAACCGGTTATGAATAGTAAGATTTTAGGAACATTTTGCGTGGCTATTATTTCTGTAATAACGTTTGCATCGTGTAAGGTTTACCGGTTTAACAGCGCCAGTATTCCACCCGAAGTAAAGACCGTTAAGATAGGTTTTATAGAGAACAAGGCTCGTTACATCAACCCGCAATTAAGTCCAAAACTTACTGATAAGTTGCAACAAAAAATTGTAAGTAATACACGCCTCACACGAACCAATAACGACGATGCTCATTACCAGATAAGAGGGTATATTTCAGATTACAGTGTTACTACTGCGGGTATATCTAACCAGCAGGCAGCAACCAACCGTTTGACTGTAGGGGTCCATATTACCTTTTTAAATACGCTTACTGCAAAAACAGAGGAGTTTGACATCTCCCGAAGCTTTGACTTTTCCGCCAATCTTTCGCTGCCCCAGGCCGAAGGTGCATTAACCGAAGACATCATCAGGAACATAACCGACGAAATCTTCAACCGCATCTTTTCCAATTGGTAACCTAGTTGTATTTTCACCCCATGAACCAATCTCTTGAAAGGATATTGATTAACCTGGCAGGCAATACCGACTTGCAACAGATAAGTTTGGAAGAGTTGGAAAACATTACTGAGGCGTATCCTTATTTTTCTGTCTCACATATTCTTCTTGCAAAAAAATTACAACTTCAGAAAAATGAACACTTTCAAAAGCAGGCGCAAAGGGCTGCTTTATATACGCACAATCCGTGGTGGTTACATTTCCAGTTAACGGAGGAAACGGAGCTGCCCGTTGCCAAAAAAAGTGAGCTTCCTGCTGAGCCCGCGAAAAGCCCTGAAATCAAAACTGAGGTCAGCCAGGTTCAGGAAGTCCCGGTTTCCCATATCCCTCTCACCATTCAATCCATTGTTCCAATCAACGATCGGGAAAGGGTGGTGCTGACTGACGGGGATGATAATATTACACCCGAAGAATTATTGGTTCAACCCACTAAGCTGCCTGTTGTAAATGAAGAGGAGGAAGAACCCCTGCCTGCAATACCAGTGGATGATGATTTTGATACTGATCCAGGGTTTGACAAGGAGGAAGCTGAAGAAACCAATGATGATGAGGTTTTACATGCGCACATTGAAGAAGAGGAAGAGGCAGTAATTCCGGAACATCGTGTAAAAGAGGAAGTTACTACGGAGCCTGAGTTGGTGCCGATTACAACCGTTTTTACACAGGAAGAGTTAGAGGTAGCCGATAAACTGGCTCATGAAACACTTGCAGAAGTGGAAACTGGGGTAAACACAAATGCTTTGTTTGCATTGCCAGGTAATAACGCAGAACCCGTAAGCGAGGCTGTAATCACTACTGAGTTTACACAGGAAGAATTGGATGAATCAAGCAAGCTCGCCCATGAAATTTTGTCACGGAACGGGTCTGAACTCCATACTGAACCAATGTTCATTTTACCTGGAGCAAGCAAAGACATATCAGAGACAGAACCTGATGAAGAAATAAATCAAGTGTCACCGGTTGAGGAAAAAACAGGGAATGGAACTGTGGAGGTTGTTAGCGAAGAAACGGAACCCGAAAAAGAAATTCAACAGGTTGACGACAATCAATTAATCGGGAAACATCAGGCTGAAGAGGAGTTAGAACCCGAAAAAGAAATGGGCCCTGCAGACGATACCGACTATGAAATGCCTGAAGCTTCACCTGAAGATTTCAGCAACAACCAAATGCTTCAGAATATTAAATCCATATTAGATACACCATTGACAACAGATAAGGCTGCTGCGCAATCAACCATCCCGATTGATCCCTATTACACGGTGGACTATTTTGCTTCGCAAGGCATTAAACTGGTGCTGGAAAATGATCCAAACGATAAACTGGGTAAAAAGCTAAAAAAGTTTACCCAATGGTTAAAACACATGAAAAAGCTGGGGCCAGAAGATGCTTTAGAAACGGACAATGAAGAAGATTTGGAAGCCACCGTCATCAGGATTGCAGATTTTTCGAACACCCAGCGGGAAATAATAACTGAAGCCATGGCAGCGGTTCTTGAAAAGCAGGGTAAGAACGAAAAAGCCATCCAGATCTACATTAAATTAAGTTTTTTGCATCCGGACAAAAGCGCTTACTTTGCGGATAAAATTAAAATTTTAAAAGGTATTAAATGACGACGCTTTTCTTTATACTGATTGTTATATGTGCATTTGTTTTGGGTTTTATCATTTTAGTTCAAAACCCAAAAGGTGGTGGATTGGCCGGTAACATTGCTGGTATTGGTAACCAGTTTATGGGTGTTAAACAAACCAACGATGTACTTGAAAAAGGCACCTGGATTTTCTCTTCTGCCATTGCATTGCTTTGTTTGTTCTCTACTTTTTTTATGACAACCAGCAAAAACGAGGATAGCATTTTGAACAAGATTAATACCAACCAGTCTGCATCTCCGGCACAAAAAACTGCCCCCCAAACTACACCGCCTGTTGCACCTGCTACCCGTCCTTAATAATAATTGTACAAACTATATATTGGAAACCCTGCCCCATAGGCGGGGTTTTTATATTACCCTGATGCCGGTTTAATTGGAAGATGGACAAGGGGGAGAAACAGTTTGATCTGATTTTCTCTTTGTGGTATCTGAACTGCATGATTGATTTTTTGCGTTGTATTTTTAAATTCGATTCAGCTTTAATAATAGTGATTTATGAAAAGAATGCTTTTTACCTTATCTGGTTTGCTTTTACTAATAGTGCTCGTTTGTGCCTGGCTGTTGTTTGGCAGCGGCACGTCATTTAACGAAAAATCGAAACCGCTATATGTTTATACAGGCAAAGCAACCAAACAGGCGGTGCTGCAAGCTTTGGAGGAAGGCGATTTTTTAAAAAGACCTTCCATCTTTTCAATGGTAGCAAATCAACTGGATGTGTGGGCCAGGTTAAAGCCCGGCAAGTACGACATAAAAAATGGAACAAGCATTGTAGGTATTGCAAAAATGCTTCGCAACAACCAGCAAACGCCGGTTAAACTGGTGATTAATAAACTAAGAACGATCGAAAACCTGGCGCATTTGATTGGTAAAAACTTTGAAGCGGATTCTACCGAGGTTATGTCGTTTTTACAAAATACAGACAGCCTCTCAAAGTTTGATGTTGATACAAACACCGCTATGACATTGGTTATTCCTAATACCT
>JAJAYD010000286.1 GCA_026786345.1 Chitinophagaceae bacterium | reverse complement strand
TACTAAAGGTATAGTGAAATTGTCGCATGTTTCCACCTTCAAATTTATCTGCAGCAGGGGTAGCTATTCGCAGGCAGCTTTAGTAAAAAGAGAAAGGACCGCCGCTGACACGATATACCTTGCCATGATGAAAATTGACCACGAGTTTAAGCAGCGAAACTTCAAAAGTAAAATGATACTTCAGGTACACAACGAACTGGTGTTCTACGCCACCAAAGATGACGTAGACGTTATAAAATCCGTCATTATCGGGTGCATGCAGTCGGTGCTACAACTACCCAACAATGTGCCGGCCAATGCTAAGATTGGGAGTGGGGTTAAATGGTTGGAGGCGCATTACGATCAATAAGGATCCTCCCGTAAATCGTACAGCACAAAATGGAAGTTGCTTCTACGTCGCACATTAAGCGCACTAAAATTATCCGCTACACGCGATACATCAATAAATTTTATGGAGGCCAGCCTGTCGTTACCTTCAATCACTTCGCCGGTCGAAACTGCCTGGTCCCACGACCCATTGCCTACCGGGGTTATCATTAACAACATACTGTCTTTGTAATATTCATGTGGCGCCAGCAGGCGTAGCCGGTACCAGAGATTGGTTTCATCCCATGTAACAAAGTGCGTTTTGCTACCACTAATTTCAGTTCCAAAACTGTCTATTACGCCCCAGGCAAGCATGCGAGGGCCGGTTGAAATTGGTTGCCACTTATTACTGCTTTCCCCAATAACCACATTAGAACGGAAGCGCCCGTAGCTAAAAAGCTGGTGTTGGTCAGTATTATAAACAATCATTCCCACAGCAGCACCGGTAACAGCATCCATCTGCGTATTTGTTAAACGGGGTAATACAAGCGGTTTGCCACTTGGGCCAAGGTCTAAAACCGACGAGCTGTTGGGTGAAGTGGTACCAATGCCTACCGATTGTGCATTTGAAAAATGACTTATCAGTAGGATTGTAAAAACTAATAATTTTTTCATATCTGTTTTTTTAGTGATCAAAAAAAATGATGCCTTAAAATGTGACTCTAAGAAATACAAAAATATCATGTTAAGGAAGTACTTGACAGATTAAAAATTGAAACGAAGGGAAAGGCTACCATTCGCTCGATGGTCAACAACAATGTGTTGTTAGTTGTATGATATACTTACATAGTCAATTATAAAAAAAAGGGGTTGTTGATTAGTTATTGCGTAAAAAATTATAGCAAAAACTGTCGTTTGGCTTTTTTTTTGCAACATAAATTACAATTTAGGTTATGGTAAAGCGTTGTTGTGGTAACATGCGTTTTATAGCCATCAGCTTTTTAAGTGAATTTTCTGCCGTTGCAGGTGTTGTCACCTGCAACTGGAGTTTGCATCTTTTGAGAGAAATATTTTAAAAAATGACTATTTCGTATTGAAATAGTCATTTTTTTGTGTACTTTAGTATCTAGTTAAATAACTAGATATGGGATATAATACAAAAGTTCAGGTTATCAGAAGAGCGAAGAGTGAACAGTACTATGTCAACTTTCCGGCAGCTGTCGCCCAGGCAATTGAGTTTACCGCCGGCGAAGAGGTTGAATGGTTAATTGACGACCATCAAAACCTGGTGTTGAGAAGAAGTGACGCTGCTGTTGCAGCAATTAAAAAAAAACTGAAGAAGAAATCAACCTGAAATCAATTTTTGATATCATTTTTAATCGGTGCGGTGAAGCATTTAAACAGCGCAGAACCAAATGCAGGGTTAAAGAGCTGGCCCATGGCCTGTTGAGTTGTACCGGCAGGGCTACCATTACTGGAATGCTTATAGCTGTAGGCAGACAATTTGTCGATTGGACCGCTGCCTACCAAATATTCTGGGGCAGCAGAATGAATACGGATAAGTTATTTGAAGTCGCCACAAAAGTTTGTTTAGAGCAATTGAGCCCCAGCCAGCTCATTGTCGCTCATATGGATGATACTGTTTTAAGAAAAGTTGGCAAAACTATTCATGGTACCGGTTGGCGCAGGGATCCATTAGGCCCTGCCTTTCACACAAACTTTATTTGGGCTCAAAGGTTTATTCAAATTTCTTTATCACTGCATGATCCCACTGATCTCAATAGTCAATCCCGGGCAATTCCTATAGATTTTCATCATAGCCCAAGTGTAAAAAAAATTGCAAAAAATGCGAGTGCTGAAGATAGATCAGCATTTATAGAATCAAAGAAGCAACAAAACCTTAGCACCCAGGGACTAGACAGAATAAAATTGTTAAGAGCAAGGCTCGATGACCAGGGTGCATCAGCAAGACAATTGCTCTTAAGTGTTGACGGAAGTTATACCAATGCAACAATAGTAACGGGATTACCTCACAGGGTTACGCTGATTGGCAGAGTGAGAAAAGATGCAACATTTAATTATTTACCAGTGTCTGAAAAAACAAATGGCAGGCATAGGAAATATGGTCAGCCTGCCCCAACGCCAGAACAAATCAGGCAATCCGATGATTTTTCATGGCAAGAAGTTACCGGATGGGCTGCCGGCAAAAAGCACCTTTTTAATGTAAAGGTTATAAAATCTCTAAAGTGGAGAACGGCAGGCCAGGTCCACACTTTTCAATTAGTGGTAATCCGCCCATTAAGTTATCGAAAAAAAAAGGGCGGCAAATTATTGTACCGCAAACCAGCTTATCTGGTTTGCAACGATAATGATTTGGACATTGAAACACTCTTACAAGCATATTTATGGAGATGGGAAATAGAAGTAAACTTCCGCGATGAGAAAAGCACCAATGGCTGCGGTGAAGCACAAGTAAGAAACGAGATAGCAGCAGTGAAAGTCCCGCAGTTTGTAGTGGCAATGCACGCCTTTATACATCTGGCAGATTATATGATTAACAGGTTAACACCGGCGGTGGCTTTACCAAGAGCTAAATGGGAAAGAAAAAACATAAGGCTTAGAACATCAACAAATAATATCCTCAACAACTTTAGAGGATGCTATCTGTTTGAAAAACTTGGCAAATCTTTCTCCGACTTCGTAGTTAAACAACGACAGATCGTAAACGCCATTAATCAAATAACTGACGCATTAAACCCAATATTTTATATCAGGAGATAACCAAACTCCAGCATCCTGACTCATGTCAGGATCTCCTGGATAACATACAAATTTTAATCAAAAATCATTCGTGTATTTGTGGCATACTTTCTTAACCCTTGGTGCAACTTTACGCCTTTGTACCTTTGTGGCTCAAAAAGAGAAGTTGGTCGTTGGTCGTTGGTGGTTGTTTTAAAAAAGATGTTATTTGACAGATGACAGAAAACAACGCTGCGTAACTCTCTGCCGCCGTGCCGCTGTGGTTCAAAAAGAGAAGTTGGTGGTTGGTGGTTGTTTTAAAAAAGATGTTATTTGACAGTTGACAGAAAACAACGCTGCGTAACTCTCTGCCGCCGTGCCTCTGTGGTTCAAAAGAGAAGTTGGTCGTTGTTGGTTGGTGGTTGCCGGGACAAATGAATATTGAATAATAAGGCCGGTCCTGGTGCTACTTCGTGCCATTGTACCTTTCTGGTTAAAAAAATCTCCTATCCAATTGTATCTCTGTTATTTTTTTGACCTTTACCAAATCGTAAAATCGCGGATATAAAGGGTTAAGCAATAAATTGGATTCAAGGGTGTTGATGGCAGACTTGACCTTCAAACCAAGATGTTGTTGGTTGTGCATATACAAATTGCCAATTTGCTGATTTTTTAATAAGCCGGGTCGCTTCCATTGTTTGGGATATTTTTTATCAGGCAGCGTATCTACAGGTGCCTTATCGTTCACTTCAATTTCCATTATAAACAAGTGTGGAGGGTAAATTGTATCATCAAAATGAATAAGGGTTTCCAGGTAGGCAAGCGAGCTGGTTTCGCTGGTGTACAAAATGTAAGTCCCTTTACTATTCCAGCGGCCCCCTGTTGTAAAAGCACCTGTTCCACTTAAATCTCTGGTTCTTGATTTTAGTTTGACTACCCGGTAAACAAGCATAAACTTTCGATTAGGAATACACCCCTTCTTCTATACGGGTAAGTACATCATTTACCATATTCAACCCCGTAAGGGTATCAAAAAGTTCAATAGGTTTTTTGCCAGACAAAGCTTTATTTGGATCGTTTACCCAGAACTTAAGTTTTTCTTCATCCTCAAACACAACGTAGCCATGTTGCATCAATCTTGCGATCTCAAGGGCATGCGAAGAAGTTCTTTTATCCAATAAGGTGTTTTTGTCTTTTCTTTCAAGTGTCTTTACCGACAAGGACAGTATGCTTTCAGCCATCGTTTTACGATTAACACCTAGATAAACAGCCAATTTTTCAACAGCACTTTTGGTTATTCCTTCCTGTCCTGCAGTTAAAATATCAAATTCAGAATGAATGTCATTTTTAAACCCGCTCTCTTGACCAAGCCATTTTTCAATCCCTGTTTCAGTAATTTTCTTAAATGCTTTGATTTTTGATATGGTTCTGCCGACATTAAATTTATCAACGCCTTCGGCTTGCACAGTTGTTATTACCAGGTTCTTCTTTAACCGTGTCATGTGCGACAATTTTACTAAAGTTACGGTGAAAAAGTCCCAGGGATTATTCAATAAAATTTTAATTGTGGCATACTTTCTCAAACCATAGTGCAACTTTGAGCCTTTGCGCCCTGGTGGTTCAAAGATCGTTGGTGGTTGTGAAAATGAGCTTTATTCGTGCTTTCGTGGCAATCAAAAATCGTTGGAATTGGTCGTTGGCACCCAAAATCTGTTTACATTACATACCATGGTTAACCTATACATTTTTCTTGCTATCGTTCTTGCAATGGTGCACAGTGTGGTTGCCATGTATTTGGTCTCTCTTCCTATCATGCTCTTTCGCAAAACCATACCTGCCTGGTACCTGATAATTCATATAAGCATTTTTAGTATTGCAGCGGTTTTCCACTTTACTTCGGGAGTGTGCCCACTTACTTTTGGCGAAAATTATTTCAGGGGTCTTAGTGGTTTAAGCCAATACGAAGGAAATTTCTTAAACCATTATGCTGAGCAGTTCTTTCATTTTTCCATTCCAAATAAGCTGGTCTCCAATGCAATTATTGCTTTGGCAGTGCTCTTGATTGTTGCCTTAATAAAGACTTTTAGGCTGAAGCAAAGACAAATTATTTCAATTTGAAATAAAAGGAACACCTTGTAAGCTACAGAAGCAGTCAATTAGATGAATGCATTTTAAGCTTCATAAACGTACACAGAAAAAAAATTTATTTTTATAAGATGAATGAAAACTATTATCGTCTTGACAAGTCAATCGTGGCTACAAAAACTTTTAGTGAAGCAGATGATCATGTATCGTATTGGATTGACAAAACGGAAGATGAGCGATTAAACGCTGCTTGTTCTATTATCAACCAAATTTTTGGTGTGACGCCTAACACTAAAGTTGACCGTAGGGTAAAAAGCAAACGAAAACATAAATAATGGCTGATTTATTTAATAAGGATTTCCAGGAGTTTATCGAATCGTTAAACAAAGCAGCAGTTGAATATTTACTAATTGGTGGATATGCAGTGATATTGCATGGGTACATTCGCAGCACTGCTGATATGGATATATGGGTAAAAAAAACAGAGGAGAATTATCAAAGATTGAAAGTTGCCTACCATTTATTTGGAGTACCTGTTTTTACACAAGAAGAATTTTTTGATGACCGGATTGATGTTTGGGGAATTGGGATTGAACCAAATAAAATTGAAGTTTTGAATACAATAAAAGGCGTTGAATTTGATGAAGCTTATGCGGCTTGCAAAAACTTTATTCAAAACAATGTTGAAATTAAATATATCCACCTGAAACATTTACTTCTTGCTAAAGAAGCAGCAGGCAGGTTTAAAGACAAGGCCGATATAGAGCAGTTGACAAACCGAAAAGACGTTTCTGAATAATGAATGACACATTAAACTGAATTTGACAGAAACAAAAAGTATTGCCTTGACTACCGCAACCCAAATAATTTCCTTTTTATTCAACCTCAATTTTACCCCTGCTTTACCTGCCAATGTGGAGGTGATGCAACCCTTTACCAATGATGAAACGCAGCGTGTCTGCAACATCTTTTACAACAAATATTACAGCGATACCCAACATAGGAATTTTATAATCGGCATTAACCCCGGACGATTTGGAGGTGGAGTAACAGGCATTCCTTTTACTGATCCTATAAGATTAAAAATCAAATTGAATATTGATAACTACTGGCCAACGAAACAGGAACTCTCCAGCGTTTTTATTTACGATATGATAGAAGCTTACGGTGGCGCTGAAGCATTTTACGGGGAGTTTTATTTTACGTCGTTAAGTCCACTTGGTTTTACCAGGCATGGTAAAAACCTTAATTATTACGACGATAAAGAACTGGTAAAAAGCATTGAGCCTTTTGCTGCTACTTGTATGCAACAACAATTGGCTTGGGCAAGAACATCCGTAGCATTTTGTTTAGGCGAAGGCGACAACTATAAATTTATCAACAAATTCAATAATGAATACCGCTTCTTCAAAAAGATTGTTCCATTGGCTCATCCAAGGTTTATTATGCAGTATAAATTGAAAAGCAAGCAGGCATACATTGACAAGTACTTAGAAGCATTGACAAGTTATAATGACAACGATTAACCAACAACGATTTTGAAACACGGCGACACGGAGATGCACGGGGATTGTTTCTGTTATCTTTTTTGAACCACAAAGACGCAAAGGCGCACCAAGGTTTAAGAAAGTATGCCACGAATGCACGAATAGTATTGTCAAATAAAGCAACCAACAACAACGAACTTTCTTTCTGTCAACGGTCAACTGTCAACTACCATCTCTTCTGATTGCCACGAATGCACGAATGGATTTTTCAATTAAATCTGTTTGTTATCCGGGAGATCCTGACATTCGTCACGATGACGGCTTTACGGAGCTTCTTTCTGTCAACTGTCATCGGTCAACTATCATCTTCTTTAAGACTACCAACGATCAACCACCAGGGCGCTACTTCTGCAAGACCATTACATCATTCATTATAAAAGTGCTACCGCCGTTTACCTCTATGTTATAAACTTTTTGAACGCCACCGGCAGTTTCGGTTCTATTTATCACAGTAAAGGTTTTACAAGATTTCGCTTTTTCATCAAAGCAAAGCACTTCATCGCCAATGAGCACTTCACTCATCTTCTTGTGCCCGTTTATTGTAAGCATCGGGTGATTGGGTGTTGCCTGTAGAACTTTACTAGATAATTGAACATCCTGTTTATCATTTATTAAATAAGGGGTAGCAGAGATTAAGAGAAGTTTTGTGATAGCATAGTTTTTAGCCTCATGCTGCACCAGTTGCTTTACTGTTACTGCTGTTTGTTTTTGGGTAACCGGGTCAATAGTTATAACCTGATCACCGGCCTTGATTTCGCTTAACGGTTTGGCAGATCCATCAAACATAGCAACTTCCTGGTCACCCGGAAAACAGATATCACTGCCATAGGTTGATGATTCAGATCGCATATCCTTACCCTTATTAATGGCTTTAAACAACTGGAAGCTCATTTCTTTTGACAGCACATAAGATAGTTTTAAAACAAAATTTTTCTCTTCTTTATCTATAGCATGAATGTCTTCGAAATACTTTTCCCACACCTTGCCATCGGCTGTAAAGTTGGGTTGCAAGGCAGTGTATAACTTACCTTTTTCATTGGTATAGTAAATGAGGGTGCCCAACTCGTGCATACCATCTTTTGCTACCAGCTTGTACAAGTCAATGCGTTTTTTCAGGCCATCATCACCGGTAATAAAATAAGGTTTTCGTAATTCATACCTATCTAAAATGTAGGTATTCTCCACTTTGGCATAGGTGTCTTTGTCAAGGTCTTTTATGGTAAAGGTTTTGGCTTTGTCGTACTCTGCCATGGTAAGCGGCCGCGGATTTACTTTGGTTGTATCGGCGGCATATGTTTTAAGGAACAAAAAAGTTATTAAAAAGAATAGCAGTGTTTTTTTCATTATTTACTAAATTTTTTGAGCCGTCAAGGCTCCAATGCACAAAGTAGCACTAAGAATTCTATTCTGTCAACGGTCATCCGGCAACTGTCATCTCTTTTAATTGCCACGAATGCACGAATGTATTTTTTGAACCACAGAGGCACGGCAGCAGGGAGGGCACCGAGATTTTTTTTTGTCAACTGTCATCTGTCAACTAACAACTTTTCTTTGGAGTTACAAAGGCGTTAAGGTTCAAAGTTTCACAAAGGTTTAAAAAAGAATGCCACGAATGCACGAATGGATTTTTGTTTAAAATCTGTATGTTATCCAGAACATCCTGACATGATTCAGGATGACGGCAAGATAAATACAACATTTACTTACTATTCAACGTGCATTATTTTTCACTCTTCATTCTTAATTATTCACTCTTCATTATTTATTATTCACTTGTCCCCACAACGACCAACCAACAACCACCAACGTTTCTTTAAGACACCTCCTTAAACGCTTCTGCAAATGCCTGCATCTCACCCATGCGGCCGATGCTTATACGGCACCAGCTTTTATTATTAAACTCCCAGTGCCGCAGGCCAACTCCACGTTTCATCATTTCATCAGTAAAGCGTTCGCCGGGCATGTTAATTGGAAACATGACAAAGTTTGTTGACGATGGGATGTAGGTATACCCTTCGGTCTTTAAAACCTGGTACAAATAATCTTTGCTTGCCAATGTTTTTTTCAAAGCGCCATCTAAAAATTCACGGTCCTGGTAACTGGCCAATGCCGCTTGTATAGCCGGGGCCGACATGGACCACAAACCGCTTGAAAACGGTTCGAGTTTAGTAGCCAAATCAGCAGGTAAAACTGCATACCCTACCCGTAAACCGGCAAAACCATACAGCTTTGAAAAGGTACGGGCAACAATGACATTGTGGCCCTGCTTAACACAATCTATCATAGTACTTGCTTTTGGGTCGGGCAGGTAATCTATATAGGCCTCATCTACAAAAACGGTTGTCTTTTTAGAAACCCGCTCACAAAAATCTCTTAGTTTTTGGGTATCTACTATGGTAGCGGTGGGGTTATTGGGGTTGCAGATGTATACCAATTTTGTATTGGCATCCACCGCTTTTTCCATGGCATCCAGGTCAAGCTTAAACTCAGGTGTAAGCGGCACCTTTTTCCAGGTTGCCTTTATCTGTTGGGCACGGTCGGGTAAGTCGTCATAAGTTGGATCACCCGTTACAATGTTGCCACCATCTTTACTAAAATAAATTGCAGCTGCAGCTAATATGGCCGACGAACCCGCACTCATCATTAGCATTTCAGGCTTCAATCCTTCGAATGCTACAATTTTTTCGGCAAGTTCTTCCCCGCTGCGCATGGGATATTGATAGCTGGTGTTCAGCGATTCCATAATAGCCTGCTTAGCTTTATCAGAAGGACCAAATGGATTTTCGTTGGCAAACAACCGGGCTTTCAATTTTGGCCGAACCGTTTCACCAAATTCAAAATCGTTCATTGATTGATAAGGTAATTTTGTTGCTGCAGGAGCGGCTGCAAGGGTATTCCATTGGCCGGGTAATACAGCAAGACCGCCGGTTAAAAGAGAAGTAGCTTTTAACCAGGCTCTGCGGTTCATTGAATGTGCCATGACAATTAGTTTAAAGGTGAAAATAGTTTTTAAAAAGCATTTGCTTTCAATGAATGGGCAATTCGTTGGTAATTCTATGAAGATGATGGGTAAGCGATCCGTTGTTCTGTTACCCGTGCATGTATGTCCGTCACTGTTTTCCTGGCCGATTCAAAAGCCCCCGCCATCCATGCATTCAGGTAAGTCATGTGCTCTCCGGTAAAATATACGTTCTTTTCTGGTGGTAACAATGCCCTGTATAAAGTTCGCCTGTTTTCTGCATTGTACAATGCCCACCCTCCTAAATTATAAGGTGTTTTATTCCAGCTAATCGAAAACGATGTTTCAAATGTGCTGTCGTATTGCGGATGGATGAGCCTGCCTTTTTGCAAGGCAAGTTGTTGCCTTTGCAGGTAGTTCAACCCGCTTACACGATTGCTCTTTTCATTAAAGTTGTAGTACCCAATCAGCACACCTTTTTTACCCAGGTAATCGTTGCTGGGATAAAAAATCTGCGTCAGTTCGTTATTGGTATGGGTAATTCCTCCGTAAATCTGTTCGTCTTCCTCCCAAAAACGGCGCTTAAACTGCAGGCCAATTTTGGAGGTGCTTATGTATGGAATGTAGTCGATGGCCCGGCTAACATCCGACGAAAAGTTGTGCTCTATGTTGCTGAGCACCGGTAACGGAATAGTGCAAATGCACAAGTCTCCTTTTAATTCGTGGTTACCTGTATTGTTTTTATATTTTATGGTTACCCCATTCTCCGTGTTATTGACCGAGGTAACTTCTGCTCCAAATTGAATCATGCCGGGTATCTTCTTCTCTAATGCTTTGGCAATATTATCCATACCACCCACGGCTTGAAGCATCGTCATTTGCAGCTCGTGTACGTATTCGGATACATTGTAAAAATCGGGCTCCATCAGTCCTGACTGTATAATTTCGGCCAGATTATGCGGATCAGCAATTTTTCCTTCCTTTTCACCTGCGCCGGGGTGTTCAATGTAACCACGCCGGTCCGATGCCCTGTATAACTTATCTATATCCAACCCACCTTCAGCCCGCAGGTATTCAATTACCTTTTCCCCGTCTTCTTTTGTCAGGTTCATATCCACTGCATGATTGTCAATAGCTTTTTCCAACAACTCAGCCATATAGCCACGCACATCGTTGTGTATTTCTCTTACCCTTATTTTTTTGTTCGATAAAGGGCCTTTGCCTTCGGCGAAGTAATACGTGGCTTCGTTAATGTTGTTGTACACCTGCACGGGTACTTCCAACTCTTTACAATAATGTAGCGTAAGCTCATGGTGATGTGGTATGCGGCTGGGACCTGCATTAAAATACATTCCTGCATCAAATGCGGCTGTTTGCCCGGGCAGATCATTTTCCTTTGAAACGGTTCCCCTTCGTACGCTCCAGCATCGGCCACCTGCCCTGCTTCTTGCTTCCAAAATGGTGCATTTATAACCCAGCTTTGTCAACTCGTATGCCGAGGCCATGCCTGCAAGTCCTGCCCCTAAAATAATAATGTGTTTACCGTTGCCATTACCCTCAAGCTTAAAAGCATGTGCAGGCGAACTCTTTAACATGCCGAGGGCAAGCATGGCCGGGTAACCCGCAGCAGCTTTTGATACGTTGGTTAAAAAATCTCTCCTCGTTATTGGCATAAGCTAATTGGTATAAAAAATTCAATCAAAGCATTTGTAAAAGCAACAAGCTATCTCTGAAAGATAGCTTGTTGTTTAGTTTGATCAAAATTGGTTTGGGTTTTTTTGAGCTGGGCATTTGTCAACTATATGGCTCCGGTTGTGCATGCCCCGTTGTTTTGCTTATCGTGCGGACACATCTAACTAATGTCAAAAAAAGGTAACCACAGAGTACACAAAGAAAGAAGCACAGAGAAAGCCAGACTTAAATCTTTGTGTTCTCTGTGAAAAACTCTTGTTTTTCTCTGTGGTTAATATCTTTTTTGCAAAATCCAAAGTAGGAATGGAAATAAAAAAATGTGTAGATGCGATAGGTTGTTTTGCGGGTCACACTCTTCTACGGTATCTCTCCATAGCGTCTACCCAACCGCCAGTATAATACAGCATCCTGTTGTGTAAGAATGAACCTTTATACCGCTTCAATTCTCGTTTAAAAAATCAACCTCACACCTATTTGCATTTGCCAACGCGATGGCAAATCGGGGCTGGTAACAAATGTTGATGTGGTGGATGGATCGAACTGGTAAGTAGGTGCATTGTTGTTATAATTAACTGAAATAGGTTGATAGTATCCTGAAGTGGTTGCATATTTACGTACACCCCATTTACTGTTAAACAGGTTACCCAGGTTTACAAAATCAAAACTCAACTGTATTATTTTTCCTTCCTTACCTACTTTAAAATCCTGTAAAATTCTAAGGTCGAGCTGGCTGGTCCATGGGTTTTCTCCCGCATATATTTCTGTATACTGACCACGTCTTCCGCTTAAGTATTCATCCTGCAAAATAAATTTTTTATAAGCCGCTCTTTGCTCTGCTGCATTTTTTACCGAACCAAAAACATCGGGCAGCGGGGTAAAGGTCATGGCTTCAATTTCCACGTCGTTCGGCACATACAACAGGTCGTTGGTGCCGGTACCATCATTGTTTATATCGCCGCCATACACGTAGGCAAACCTGTTGCCCGACGTCCAGGTGCTAAACAACGAAACAGTTGTCGCCACATCTCCACCACTATATGAAAACTTTTTATAACCGGCTACAAAAAAGCGGTGCGTATTACCATACAGTGACCGCGAAAGGTTGGCTGCATTGGCATTGTTTAAAATTGGGTTGCGGTCAAAGGCATCGCTGGAAATTTCGGCCGAAATAGAGCTGGCATCTTTTGAAATTAAATAATTATAGGCAATCATTACAAACAAACCGTTCTTCAGGTTTTGCTGTGCCTGTACACTCCAGTTAAACTGGTAACCTACATTGGTATTTGTAAAAACATAAGCATTGGCAGTACCCTGGTCGGTTGGCAAATACACTTTGCGCTTGTCATTAATGGGCGAGTTTAACGTACCGGTCGGTATACCCAGTTTATAGTTTCTTACCATCATGGCATTTACATCTTTGGTATATGACAGATCGGTGGTAAGCACCGTACCAGAAGGCAGCTTGACATCTACACCAAAATTACTGCGCCATACCTGTGGCCATTGAAAGTTTTTGTCTGTTGCATTATAAAAGAAGCTAAATGGATTGCCTATATGATTGCCTAACCAAACAAAAGGAAACCTCCCGGTAAACAACCCGGAACCACCACGAAGCTGTAGGGTCTTATCACCTTTAACATCATAGTTAAAGCCAACCCTCGGACTAAACAGAATGCTTTTAGTGGGCAGGCGGGTATTGTCTAAATCTTTGCCTACACCATTTACCTGCCTAACGCCGTCAGCATTATACAACACCAGGTTATCGTTGTTAGGTAGGGTTGGAGATCCTGTCGTATACGTCCCCGAAAAACTACCATCGCCTCCTATATTTGGACTTCTAAAACTTGCATTGGAGTAATTGGGTTTATCCAGCCGCAATCCATATGTAAGCCTGAATTTGTTACCAATCGCAAATTCGTCCTGCACGTATAACGACATTTGAGCCACGGTTAAGTAGTACCACGTCCAGTCGTTGAACGCAACTCTTTTACGGGCATAGTTAACATCCACATCCAGCGGATAAGCGCCAAATACCACATTGCCCCCTGTGGGCACTTTGGTAACAAAATCGTTAATGTCTATGTCGCTAAAAAGGGTAGGTCCATAACCGGTTAGGTTAAAGGAGTTTCCAAATTTAAACGACTCATAACTGGCTCCTGCTGTAATAGTGTGGTTCTTAAAGTAGGCATTAAAATTATTAGTTACCTGGAAAGCATCCTGGTTTAAACGATTGTTTATGGAAAAAGGCTCATGCCCGGCAATTATATATCGAACACCGTTTTTGGTAAGGTTAACCACGGGAAAGGGTGCTGAAAAAGGATCGCGCTTGTCGCGGAAAGTTGTATAAACCACCCGCAGTTTGTTGGCGTAGGTACTGTTGAAATTCGACTTTAACTCTGTACCAAACGAGTGCAGTTTGTTAATGATGGTGTAGCCTGAGTTTCTAAACTGGAGCGTTGTAAAATCGGGCCCACGTCTGCCGATAGCGCTTGGATGCGCTGGCTTATCTTTCTTGGCATCGAGGCCATTATAAGTAAACGATAAGGAATGCCTGTTATTAATGTTCCAGTCGGTTTTAAACAACCATTTGTAGTTTTTTTGATCGTGTGTGAAACCCTGGTAAGGGCCGGTCTCATACCCAAACTTGTTTTTTAGTATGGTACCTACCTGTATAAGGTCGGTTTCTAAAACACGGCTGGTGTTTGCTTTTCCGTTGTTCGTGCTGTTTTGAGCATCGTAAGCCGATGCTGCATCGCGGCGTTGTTCCGTTTCAAAATTTATAAAATAGAAAAGCTTATTTTTTTTAATAGCGCCTCCAAGGGATAAGCCACCCTGGTACTGGCTTAGATCCGGTACCACCAGTTTATTGCCATCCACCTTTTTACCAGTAAGCGATTGGTTTCTGTAAAAACTATACAGTGTTCCAAAAAATTTATTGTTGCCCGATTTGGTTACGGTGTTAACTCCGGCCCCGGTAAAGCCTGCCTGGGTAACATCGTAAGGTGCAAGGTTTACCTGTATCTGGTCTATGGCATCGAGCGATACCGGCTGTGAATTGGTTTGTCCGCCGGGTGTGGGTGCATCCAGGCCAAATGGGTTGTTGAACACTGCACCATCTAAAGAGAAGTTATTGTATTGCCCGTTTCTTCCGGCAAATGATAAACCATTGTATGTTGGAGAAGCGGAAGGAGTGAGACGTAAATAATCATCAGCCGAACGGCCTATAGTAGGCAGGTTTCTTATAACCGTATTGGAAATATTGGTTGAGGCACCGGTACGTTTGCTGTTAAACAGGCTACTTGCCGTTGTACTTACTGTTACATTTCCCAGCTCTCTACCCTGTTCTATCATTGCAACCTCAACAACATTGTTTTGGCCTAATTCCAAATAAATATCGTTGGCAGTATAAACCGCATGGGTAACATGGGTAACTGTAATGGTGTATGGACCGCCGACACGTTGGTTGGCAAGGGTAAACCTACCGTCTTCTTTTGTAACAAGGCTTCGCTCGATACCGGCATCGGCAAATTTTACTACTACTGTTGCGTCTGGTATGGGTTTACCTTTTTGATCGGTTACCCTGCCGCTTAAGGTAGCCGTAGTTACCTGGGCAAAAGAAGAACTGCTTACAAAAGCAATACAAATCATAACAGCCATCAACCATTTAAATGGATAATTTTTTTTCATACAAATGTGTTTTGGTTAAAGAATAAAACTTCAATGCCAGTATGCAATCGCCGAACGTGAGAAAACATTTAAATTAATAGTTATTTTTTTATTAATCAAACTGCATAATGACCAGTGGTTAAAAAAAGGCGATATAACTAAACAAAAAAACATCATTATTTAGATATTTCAATCTGGCATACATACCAGGGCAAACACATCTTAATTAATTTTATCTTTTTGCTGTGCCTTTAGGCACCACTCGTGTGGAGAAAATATTACATAAAATAACACAAGGCGTTCCTATCGGAACGCTTTATGCTTTTTTGAAACATTTCTACCCACCAATAGTCCCTATTGGGACTTTAAAGACCGTAATTCAATCCCGGTTTAAATAGTAAAGGCGAAAAAAATTAGATGCATTTGCACTGCCGTTGTTATATAACCAGGTGTAGTGTTTAAATAATATGGTTTGAAGACTATTTCCAATCAAAACAAAACGAACAATCTTTTAGAATTTTTTTAAGCACGCACTCGAAAAAGCGATGATGTAATTGCTGGTAAATATTGCTATTTTTAAAAGTAAAATGGTCTGCCATGCGAAATCTCTTTCTTCTTTTTATAAGCCTGTTCATTTGTAGCATCCTCGCAGCACAAAACAACTGGCAACATGGTCGCATACAAGTTTCGGCCAACAAGCATTATTTGCAATACCAGGATGGTACTCCATTCTTTTGGATGGGTGATACAGGGTGGGAATTGTTTCACCGGCTAAAGCTGGAAGAGATTAACCGGTATTTAACCAACCGGGCTTCAAAGGGATTTACCTTGATTCAGGCTGTTATACTTGCAGAGTTTGATGGACTGCGTAAGCCGAATAAGTATGGTGACGTTCCTTTTGTAAACATGGATCCGCTACAACCCAATGAGCAATATTTTAAATTGGTAGATACCGTTGTGAAACTGGCACAAGCCAGGGGGTTAGTTATGGGCTTGCTGCAAACATGGGGCGACAAAGTTTTAAAAATGTGGGGTGAGGGACCGATAGTATTTAATGTTGAAAATGCGTATGGCTATGGGTTGTTTTTAGGCCAGCGATATCAATCGTACCCCAACATTATTTGGATTTTAGGTGGCGACCGGCCAGCAATTACAGACAGTATTGATACACGACCCGTCTGGCGATCAATGGCAAAGGGCATTAAAGAAGGCAGTGGAGGGAAAGCCCTGTTCAGTTACCATATTTCAGGAGGTCCTAATACAACATCCAAACAAATACATACCGAAGATTGGCTTGATATAAACATGATGCAATCGGGTCATGGCAGCGGCCACGATGTGCCCGTGTGGAACTGGATTGCCAGCGACAGGGCATTGCAACCGGCAAAACCTACCCTGGACTCCGAGCCTAATTATGAAGATCATCCGGTTAATCCCTGGCCAAAATGGGATTCGGCAAATGGGTACTTTAATGATTATGATGTGCGCAAGCAAACCTATCGTTCGGTGTTTGCCGGTGCCTGTGGCGTAACCTATGGCCATCATTCCATTTGGCAGTTTTATAATACAAGGGAAGAAAAAGTTAACCATGCAAAAATGTTTTGGACAGCAGCGCTTGATCGCCCCGGAGCTGTTCAAATGGGTTATCTTAAAAAGCTCGTATTGTCTCGCCCCTCGTTACAGCGTATACCCGACCAAAGTATTATAACCCTTGGCCAGGGCGATAAAGGAAATTATATGACAGCTTTTAGAGACAGTCTGGGCCGTTACCTGATGGTTTACATACCGGTTGGCAAAACCGTTGGTATTAAAACTGGTTTCATACAAAACAAAATCATAAACGCCAATTGGTTCAATCCAAAAAATGGTACCACAAAAAAAATTGGTTTGCTGGCGCGAAAAGAAACCATGCAATTTACGCCACCCACAGCAGGAGTAAACAATGATTGGGTTTTGGTGGTAGATGACCCATCTTTTAAATAGGCCGAAAAAAAGTTTTACGTGCGTTCATATCTAATACCCGATGCCCCTGAATTGAATTACAAAGAGAATGCAGGTAGTTGCTAAAAATAATTTCTTATAGTACGGTCTCATTTAGGGGTCGATACAAAACTTTCCAGATGAGTTCTAAAAATGATAATCCTACCGGTGAAGTTTAATTTTGTTCCCCCTTCTACCCTTCAACCAAAACCTTAAAAAAGCCACAAAATAAAACGGGTGCAGGCAATAGAGGTTAAGTTTGCAGCCTCACTATTCATCAATGAAATTATCTGTTTCGTTTTGCATGTGGCTCATTGGCAGCATTGTTATGGGTTCGCTGTTTATAGGCAGCACCGGTTGCGCCAACATTATTCCACCCAGCGGCGGGCCAAGAGATTCAATGCCGCCGGTTTTAATACAAGCCTTTCCCCGTGATTCTGCTACCAATTACCAGGGCAACCGCATTACCCTAACCTTTAATGAATTTGTGACGATTGAAAACGCCAACGAAAATGTGCTGGTATCTCCCACCCAAAAAAACATTCCGCTCATTGATTATAAGCTCCGCAACATAACCATTAAGCTACGCGATACGCTGGAGCCAAACACTACCTATTCAATCAACTTTGGCAATGCAATAAAAGATGTAAACGAGGGTAACATTTTTAAAAACTTCACCTATGTATTTTCTACTGGTCCCCAACTGGATGAAAACACCCTGGATGGCAGAATTATTTTAGCTGAGACCGGCAAAGTAGACAGCACCATGTTAGCAGTACTTCACCGCAATATGGCTGACAGTGCTGTTTCCAAAGATAGGCCCCGTTACATTGCCAGGCTTGACGGCAAAGGAAATTTCAACTTTCAAAACCTGCCATCTGGCCGATATAACCTTTTTGGTATTTCAAGTTCCTATAACAAAACTTACGACGATACCACCAAGCCTTTTGCTTTTTATGGCCAAACAATTGACCTGGATAGTAACCTTCAAAATTTACAGTTGTATGCCTATGCAAAAGCAAAAGCCATAGATCTTAAAAAAGCTGTTGCGGCTACAGCAACTAAAGACAAGCAGTTGCGCTTTTCAAGCAATTTCCAGGGAAACCTCTTCGATTATTTAGATCCCTTCATTATAACTTTTAACCGGCCCATTACCGTAACCGACAGCTCTCAAATTCTATTAACGGACGAACAATCCAATCCTCTTAACAACTTTACAATCAACAACGATTCTCTCCCCAATCAATTTGTAGTACGCTACCCATGGAAGGCAAATACGCCTTACAAGCTTATATTTTTAAAAGATGCTTTTAAAGATTCTACCGGGCTTACCATAAGCAAAAACGACACGTTAAAATTCACTACCAAAAGAGAAGAAGATTACGGTAGTCTAAAAATAAGGCTCAACAACATCGAACTCTCTAAAAACCCGGTCTTACAGCTAATACAAAACGAACTAATTGTTTTGAGCGAACCCATTACCCAGCGTGATTGGTATAAAAAGTTATTGAAACCCGGATCGTACCAGGTTAGAATTTTGTACGATACCAATAAAAACGGCAAATGGGACTCGGGAGATTTCTTTACCACCAAACGCCAGCCCGAGCTTGTTACAGACCTGAACATTACCATTGATGTTCGGAGCAATTGGGACAATGAAAAGGAAATTACACTCTCATCTGAATAAACCGGTTTCAGGCCCGGCTCCACATCAATATAGCGTTATGCTGCCCATTTTCTAACTTACCGGCAAGCATCAGTAAATTGGCCTTTTCCCGCCCTGGCCTGCTGCTGTTCATTTATTGTTTCTATAACAATAAGGAGATTTTTCAACCCGTTATCTGCCCTTTAACCCACACGCCAATCCTTATCTTTGCCGCATGCAACTTCCTTCCACTTTGTTAGAAAATGCAGTAAGCGAATTTTCCAAATTACCCGGTATCGGAAAAAAAACCGCTCTCAGGCTGGTGCTGCATTTGTTGAAACAAGATGTAGCTGAAGTGCAGCAATTTGGAGACATCATTTCTAAAATGCGTACGGAGATAAAATTTTGCCAGCGGTGTTCAAACATAAGCGATGCTGATATCTGTAGCATTTGCGCCAACAGCATGCGCAACCAGCGTCTTATATGTGTGGTTGAAACCATTCGCGATGTAATTGCTATCGAAAGCACCCAGCAATTCAGTGGAACCTACCATGTGTTGGGCGGTGTCATATCGCCATTGGATGGCGTTGGACCTGACCAATTAAACATTGAAAGCCTGGTTTATCGCATTCAAAAAGAAGAAACGGAGGAGCTCATTTTTGCACTCAATCCAAACATACAGGGCGATACGACCATCTATTACATTCAAAAGAAAATAGCCCCGCATTGCAGGGTTACTACCATTGCACGGGGTATTGCGTTTGGTGGCGAGTTGGAATATGCCGATGAAATGACCCTTGCCCGCAGCATCAGCAATCGCCTGCCTGTGGGGCAATATGTAAAATAACCAATCTTGTAGAACCAGTAGTTTAAGGTTAAACAATCTGATACTACCTTACAACAATTAAAAATAGGTTTATGTCAAAAGGATTTAAAATTACGGTGCTCATTCTTTCATTAATCATACTTGTAGGTGGCACCATTGCTTACCGTATGTGGAACAAACCCAACCGTGATGTGGCCAAAGAAAAAGGCATTGAAATAACTGCCGCCCAATTGGTTACTGAGTTCCAGCAAAACGAAGCAGCCGCAAACGCAAAATATTTAAACAAACCCATACAGGTTAGTGGTACAGTGTCCAATGTGGCAGCAAACCAGGAAGGAATTACTACGGTGCTACTCTCCTCGAACGATGCCATGACGGGCGTGTTTTGCACCCTGAAAGAAAATAATCCCAACATAAAAACCGGCACACCTGTAGTTATTAAAGGTATTTGCAATGGCATGTTAAGCGATGTGCGCCTGGGCGAAGCCATCATGGTAAAATAATCTTAACAATTCAACCGTTAAACCTATAATAATTAAAAAGTCAAATACCTTCAACTTATAAGACACCTCTACATGCGTAAATTCCTTTGCTCCTTTATACTTTTATCGTTCAGTCTCATAGGTAATGCGCAACTTTTCAGCACCCGTTCTGCCTCCGTTTCTTTTTACTCCAGCACACCTTTAGAAGATATCAAGGCCAAATCATCCGACGTTGAAAGTAAATTATTGAGCACCACGGGCCAGCTTACTTTTATGTTGCTGGTTAAAAGTTTCAGGTTCGATAACGAGATGATGGAAGAGCATTTTAATGAGTCATATCTTGAATCAGACAAGTTTCCTAAAGCCGATTTTAAAGGAGCCGTCAACAACATATCCTCTGTTAATTTTAATCGCGACGGCGTGTATCCTACCACCGTTCAGGGCAATCTTACCATACATGGCATAACCAAAGCGGTTACAACAAATGGAACCATTGTTATTAAAAATGGTAAACCAACCGCCAAGTGTACCTTTCCTATAAAGGTTAGAGACTACAACATCAGCGGAAAAATTATTGGTAAAGAATTGGCAGAAAGCATTGCCATCACAGTCGATTGCCGCTACGAATAGCCCAGGTTGCTCCCTTTTCTTTCTTTGCAATCCTCTCTCATTTTGCCATAAACTGCACAAGCCTTATTTTTGCAAAACTTTTTCGGGCGGATTTGTTTATTGTTCATCCCGGAGATTTCATCACCTGAACTAATAAACGAAACCACTCTGCTATTTTCTCTCAGAATGATTCTCGTTCATAATTCAGTAAAAATTTTTTATTGAGCCAACGGCAAAGCTTCATTCAACTTTTGTTGCGTCGCACTCTTGTACAATGGTAACAATGCTCAACAAACCTCTGTGATACTCCGTTTCGTTGTATCGCTGTCGTTCAAAAAAACAAACTATGAATATCAGACAAGATCTTGAACAACGCATTCTCATCATCGATGGTGCCATGGGCACCATGATACAACGCCACAAGCTGGAAGAAACAGATTATCGCGGCGATCGTTTTAGAGACTGGCATACCGATGTAAAAGGAAACAACGACCTGCTAAGCATTACCCAGCCCGATATTATTGTAGATATTCACAAACAATACCTGGCCGCAGGGGCCGACATAATTGAGACCAACACCTTTAGCAGTACCAGCATAGCGCAGGCCGACTACGACATGCAGTCATTGGCTTATGAGTTAAATGTGGCCTCAGCCAAATGTGCCCGCAAAGCTATAAATGAATATCAGCAGCAACAAGCCGCAACCAACAACGCGTTTTCCTCCTCTCCTTTTGGGGGAGGCCGGGAGGGGGCTGGCAATAAATATGTCGCCGGAGCCATCGGCCCCTTAAACAAAACACTTAGCCTTAGCCCCGATGTAAATAACCCCGGCTACCGCGCTGTAACCTTTGATGAAGTAGCCGACGCTTATACCGAACAAATAAAAGGTTTGGTAGATGGAGGGGTAGACCTGTTATTGATTGAAACCATCTTTGACACCTTGAATGCCAAGGCAGCCATTTACGCTATAAAAAAATTTTTTAGAGATAATAAGATAGCCGAGTTGCCAATTATGATCAGCGGAACTATAACGGATGCCTCGGGTCGTACGTTAAGCGGTCAAACATTAGAAGCTTTTTATACATCGGTACGTCACGCCAAACCATTAAGTATAGGCTTAAACTGTGCTTTGGGCGCCAGCGAAATGCGGCCACACATTGAAGAACTAAGTCAGATAGCCGAGTGTTATACCAGTGCCTATCCCAATGCCGGTTTGCCCAACGCCTTTGGTGAGTACGATGAGCAGCCTCACGAAACTGCTCATATAATAGAAGAATGGGCAAAAGAAGGTTTTGTAAATATTGTCGGCGGCTGCTGCGGCACCACCCCCGACCACATTAAACACATAGCCGACGAGGTACGAAAGTTTAAACCAAGGGAATTGCCGGTGTTGGAGATTACCGTTTGAACCACGGCGACACAGAGGCACAACGAAACACAACGCAATGCATACACCTTTATCAGTTCGCGAAAATGAATTGGGTTATCAAATGGTTGATATTGCGTTTGCTATTCATCGTTTTCTCGGTCCTGGTCTTCTGGAAAGTGTATGTGAAAAGTGTTTTTGTTACGAGTTACACAAAAGACAAATTCCATTTATC